>NZ_JBSMTP010000003.1:0-183044 GCF_053758945.1 Gemella parahaemolysans | reverse complement strand
TTGAACACTCAAAACTAAACGAATTATCAACGTATTCCTTATCCTTAGAAAGGAGGTGATCCAGCCGCACCTTCCGATACGGCTACCTTGTTACGACTTCACCCCAATCATCTGTCCCACCGTGACCGGCTCCCTCCTAAAAGGTTAGGCCACCGTCTTCGGGTGTTACAAACTCTCGTGGTGTGACGGGCGGTGTGTACAAGACCCGGGAACGTATTCACCGCGACATTCTGATTCGCGATTACTAGCGATTCCAGCTTCATGTAGTCGAGTTGCAGACTACAATCCGAACTGAGAATAGTTTTGTGAGGTTTGCTTACTCTCGCGAGCTCGCTTCTCTTTGTTCCTATCCATTGTAGCACGTGTGTAGCCCAAGTCATAAGGGGCATGATGATTTGACGTCATCCCCACCTTCCTCCAGTTTATCACTGGCAGTCTATCTAGAGTCCCCATCTTACTGCTGGCAACTAGATATAAGGGTTGCGCTCGTTGCGGGACTTAACCCAACATCTCACGACACGAGCTGACGACAACCATGCACCACCTGTATCTGTGTCTAACCAAAGGTCAGAACAACACAATCTCTTGTGTCCTCACAGTATGTCAAGACTTGGTAAGGTTCTTCGCGTTGCTTCGAATTAAACCACATGCTCCACCGCTTGTGCGGGTCCCCGTCAATTCCTTTGAGTTTCAACCTTGCGGTCGTACTCCCCAGGCGGAGTGCTTAATGCGTTAGCTGCAGCACTGATCTCTTATGAGACCAACACTTAGCACTCATCGTTTACGGCGTGGACTACCAGGGTATCTAATCCTGTTTGCTCCCCAC
Organism: Gemella parahaemolysans; assembly: GCF_053758945.1. Lineage (NCBI taxonomy): Bacteria > Bacillati > Bacillota > Bacilli > Caryophanales > Gemellaceae > Gemella > Gemella parahaemolysans. Next base: position 182,218 of record NZ_JBSMTP010000003.1, on the reverse strand, counting down.
GCTTTCGCGCCTCAGTGTCAGTTACAGGCCAAAAAGCCGCCTTCGCCACTGGTGTTCCTCCTAATCTCTACGCATTTCACCGCTACACTAGGAATTCCACTTTTCTCTCCTGCACTCAAGTTTAACAGTTTCCAATGACCCTCCACGGTTGAGCCGTGGGCTTTCACATCAGACTTATTAAACCACCTGCGCGCGCTTTACGCCCAATAATTCCGGACAACGCTTGCCACCTACGTATTACCGCGGCTGCTGGCACGTAGTTAGCCGTGGCTTTCTGGTTAGGTACCGTCTCTACTATGTATAGTTACTACATAATCATTCTTCCCTAACAACAGAGCTTTACGAACCGAAATCCTTCTTCACTCACGCGGCGTTGCTCCGTCAGGCTTTCGCCCATTGCGGAAGATTCCCTACTGCTGCCTCCCGTAGGAGTCTGGGCCGTGTCTCAGTCCCAGTGTGGCCGATCACCCTCTCAGGTCGGCTATGCATCGTCGCCTTGGTAGGCCTTTACCCCACCAACTAGCTAATGCACCGCAAAGCCATCTCATAGTGTTAGCAAAACCAACTTTCAAACATCAACCATGCAGTTAATGCTGTTATCCGGTATTAGCTATCGTTTCCAATAGTTGTCCCAGTCTATGAGGCAGGTTCTTTACGTGTTACTCACCCGTTCGCCGCTAAGTTTTTCTAGTGCAAGCACCAGAAAAACTTCGCTCGACTTGCATGTATTAGGCACGCCGCCAGCGTTCGTCCTGAGCCAGGATCAAACTCTCCAAATAAATTTGTTAGCTTGATTAGCTCATTAAAAAGTTTTATAGTTTCTTTTTAAAACTGTCCTTTTTTGGAATTAACGTTGACTTAATTCGTTTAGTTTTCAATGTTCAAAATAATGGAGCGGGTGATGAGAATCGAACTCACAACATCAGTTTGGAAGACTGAGGTTTTACCACTAAACTACACCCGCGTTATTAAATTTTAATCTTCAGTGTTTCTTCAACACTTAAATTATTTTATCATTTTTAGAAGTCTTTGTCAAGAACTTTTTTTAGTTTTTTAAAAAAGTTTTTTTGAAGTTTTTTACTTCTTCTTGAAGACTTATTTAGTTTATCATCTTTCCTGTTCTTTGTCAAGAGTTTTTTTAAAAAACTTAACATTTATTTTGAAAAGAGTTTTGATTGTTCGTCTTCTCTATCAGAAGACTTTTATTATTCTATCATCACTTTTACATTATGTCAATAGAAAATGAAAAAAAAGTTTAGAAAATTTCTTTTTTTCTATTTCTAAACTTTTTCTTCTATAAGATATGATTTTTTTACTTTTATTTTGTTGTTTGTCTGTGCACTATTCTGTACGGTAAATTCATTTCTTTTTCTTGAGCTTTCAATTCAGCTAACTCTTCTTCATCAATTTCTTCACCTTTACGCTTAGCTTTTTCTATATCTATTATTTTAGTTAGCACACGCATTGATACTGCTCCTATATCAAAAATTGGTTGGAATACAGATGAAATTTTAGGTCTTGTCATATTTATTAGTTTTGTATTTTCTAATGATATGATTTGTAAGTCTGCTGGTATACTCATTCCTAAATCTAGTGCCTGTTGCATTGTCGCTAATGCCACTTCATCAAACATTGTAATTACTACTTCTGATTCAATATTACTTAATGCTTTATATAATTTACTGCTTTCTTTATATGTTCTATAGCCATCTATTATGTTTTGTGGTTTGAATTCTACTTTTTCAGAGGCTAATGCTTCTTTGTATCCTTTAATTAATCTTTGAGTTTTTTGACTCTCATATTTATCTATTACTAATGAAATATTTTTAGAACCTCTAGATAAGAATTCTTTTGTTACATCGTATGCTGCTTTTTCATAATCAATGTTTACAGAATAAAATTCTGAATCTGTTCCAAGATTTCCAGCTAATACTACCGGAATTTGGATATCTTGTAAATAATTTTTAGAACTATCTGATAATGAATGACCTAAATAAATAATTCCATCTACTTGTTTACTTACAAATGAAGCAAATATATTTTTTTCAATTTCTTGATTATCACATGAATTAGCCAAGATTATGTTGTATTTATACATATTAGCTACTGATTCAATTCCACTTACGATTTCTGCAGAAGATAAGTCTGCTATATCTGGTAATACTATACCTATTGTTGTTGTTTTTTTACTAGCAAGTCCTCTGGCAACAGCGTTAGGTGTATATCTTAATTTTTTTATAACCTCTTGGACACGTAGTCTTGTATCTTCTTTTACATTAGGATTATTATTAACAACCCTTGATACTGTGGCCATCGATACTTTTGCTTCTTTTGCTACGTCATATATCGTTATTGTCATAGTCTTTCTCCTCTACTTTTTTATTTTAAATTTTTTATTGATAACTTTTAAAACCTTTTCATCCCAATATATTGTACCAAATTTTTTACTATAAGTCTAGTATTTGAAACTAAAATTATTTATATTTTTTTCTTTTCAAAAAACGTTTACTTATCTTTAGATATAGTATTTCTTTTTTATGTTATTTTAAAAAAAGAAGAATTAAATTCCCTCTTAAATTTAAGGATTGAATCTAATTCTTCTATAATATTTTTATTACCTATATTATGCTTCTAAAGCTGCGTATGCTTTTTCTAAAGTTTCTTTTAGAACTTTAGCTGAATGTTGCATTTTAGCTGTTTCTTCTTCAGTTAAATCTAATTCTACTACTTCACGAACACCTTCGCGTCCAACGATAGCTGGAGTTCCGATATATAATCCATCGATTCCATAGTGTCCATCACAGTATCCACTTACTGCAAGCTCAACGTTTTCGTCACGTAAGATAGCTTTAACGATTGTGAATAAAGCAAGACCGATTGCATAGTAAGTAGCTCGTTTACGGTTAATTACTTCATATGCAGCACGCATAACTTTTTCTTCTACATCAGCGAAATCTTCTTTAGTGTATTTAGAAGTTTCTAAGAATTTATCGAATTGTTTTCCATAAACATTTACATTACTCCATGCAGCAAGTTGAGTATCTCCATGTTCTCCAATGATATATCCACGAACACTGCTTGGTGCTAATCCTAATTTATCTCCTAAGATGTAACGGAATCTTGAAGAGTCAAGAGTAGTTCCTGATCCAACGATTTTGTTTCTTGGGAATCCAGTGAATTTTTGTAAAGCGTTAGTTAATACGTCTACTGGGTTAGATGCAATAACGATAACTCCATCAAATCCAGAAGCTACGATTTGCTCAGACATATCTTTAACAACTTTCATGTTTTTGTCAACTAGGTCAAGACGAGTTTCACCTGGTTTTTGTGGAAGACCTCCCGCAATTACGATAACGTCTGCATCCGCACATTGTTCATATCCACCTGAAGTTACTTTAATAGGTGGTACTAATGCTCCACCATGGTTAAGGTCCATTGCTTCACCTTCAGCTTTTTCAGCGAAGAAGTCGATTAATCCTAGTTCTTCACAAAGTCCGCTTGAATATAATTGATAAGCAAAGCTCATCCCTACCATTCCTGCTCCTATTAATACAACTTTTCTGTTTTTCGCTTTCATAAGAAAACCTCCATATAATTTATATATTTTTAGATATTTTTAAAGTAATTATTTTTTACTATTTTATTTTTATGAGATAGAACACTACTAAAATCCCTATTAAAGTATAAATATCTCATTTCCCTTAGAATTATATCATAGTATTGTAAAAAAAGAAAGTGTTTTTATTCCTTTAAATTATACTATCTTGTTATTAATCTAAAGAAATTTCCATATATTTTTTCCAATTTATTAAGTATTATTTCAATATTTTATAAAACGTTTTCTTTTTATAGTCTTTAATTTTGCTTATACTTATATTATAAGATAATTTTTTAATTTTATTTTATTTTTTAAATTAATTTATTATTTTTATTAAATTTCTCATTCTTGTACTATTAATTTTTTATTTTCTGTATTTACTTGTGATTTACATATAATATTAGATTATACATATCAATTTTTCTCTGTTTTATATAGCGATGTTTATTTGTTTCTTTAGTACAGTACCTTTATAAAAGTTTTAATAAAAAAGTAGCTAAAACATTTCTATTTTTCATTTGAAATAGATGTTTAGCTACTTTCATTTTATTTTTCTATTATATTTCCTTTAGAACTACAGTGAATTAATGTCACAAGTAATACTGCCGATGTCGCTATTAAGACATATAGTGCTTTATTCCAATCCGAGATATCTCTAATATATCCTAATAATGGTGGGAATATTGCTGCTAATAAATATCCTCCTGATTGTGCTAATCCTGAAATATCAGCCGCTTCACTTTCATTTCTTGATTTAGCTGAGAATAGATACATAACATATGAGAATGATCCTCCTCCAGCTAACGCGAAGATAACTATAAATATTAACATTAATACAAAGTTTCCGCTTGTATAAAGCATTCCGATAAGCGACACTATGTATCCTATCGTAATTACAGTTGGAATAATTAATTTATTGTGTAATTTATCCGCCAAAATCGGTACTATAAATGTCGATGGGAATTGTGCGAATTGACTTATTGATAATAATAATCCTGCTGTTTCAGGTGAGAAATCCTTACTAATCATAATTTCCGCGAACCACGAAACACTACAATAGAATAATGCAGATTGTAATCCCATACTCAACATAATCGTCCACATTTTAGAATGTTTAAAATATCCATGTACTTTTTCATGAGTATCTTTAACATCACTTACTACATTGTTTTTCGACAGCGCTGCGTAGATAAAGATATTGATAATTGCAATTGCAATCCAAATATTAACCGCAAGTCCTGTTGAGAATTTCTCTCCACCAATATTTGTACTTAACAATGGATAACTTATACCCGCTGCAACCGCAGCCCCTACATTCATAACAACTGCATAAAAACCAGTCATAACCCCTAGTTTTTCTGGGTAATATTTCTTAACTAATCCCGGTAATAATACATTACCTACTGTTATTCCTACTCCTACGATAAATGTCGTAAAGAAGAATACATATGTATTAATGTAAAATCTAAATCCTAAACCTACCGTTATAATAACCGCAGCTAATAATATCGTCTTTTCTAAGCCTACTTTATTTGATAATTTTGCTACCATTGGACTGAATATTGCAAATGCAATTAATGGTATTGTTGTGATAAATCCAGCAACCGTGTTGTTAATATCTAAAATAGATTTTAATGGTCCTACGATTGCGCCTACTGCTGTAATAGGTGTTCTAAGAATAAGTCCTAAAAAGACAACACCTAGTAAAATTAAAATACTACTCTTTTTATTTGTCATTGTTCCTCCTAATTTAACCTTGAAAAGGGAGTAACTCAAAAATACTGATTCTATATAAATCATATTTACAAAGTCACCCCCGCAAAGTTTATTAGATATCTAAAAAGCTTTTATAAAGCGAATTTAGATATCAATAAACCACTTGCGTTGTACGTTAGAATTTTTAGTGCCAAAAACACGTTAAAATTCTTACGTATAACGTATGCAAGGACACACCAAGAAGTGAGTCATAAGACGAAACTAATTGGATTGTGTCTACTGCTGAGGCTATGAATTTTCTTGTAAACTTTTTTAAAATTTAGTACTTTTGGGTCATCCCCTTATCTATAAACCATTACGTTATAAATTTAATAATTGATTTTACGGATTTTTTTATTTCAATCCGCTTCCCCTATTTATTATTAGTAAGTTCTTACTGGTAAAATTAATTCAATAATTTCTCTGTGGTAATCACTTGGTTGAATAATAAACGCTGTTAGTTCCCCTGAGAACTTAACGATAATTTCCTCTGCCGCAACCGCAGATACCGCGTCTTTTAGATATTTTCCAGATACAGAAATTTCGAATTTTTCATCTTCTAATGTAGAAGAAACTTTTAATTCCTCTACTGCACTTCCTAAATCTTTAGATTGAGAAGAAACTTCTAATAAATTATCAGTTACTACTAATTTAATAATATCATCTTTATCTTCTCTACTCATTAATGCAACCCTATCAACTGCACTGAAAAACTCTCTACTGTTCGCCACAAATGTACATTCAAAAACAGTAGGAATAAGTTTATTAGTATTTGGATAGTTACCACTAATTAATAATACTGTATAAACTACATTTTGATAGTAAAGAACTATTCTATTATTTTCATAGAAGATTTCTACTTGATCTTTTCCATTTTCTATCATTCTTTGGAAATAAGTTAGAGCTTTTCTAGGAATAATTAAGTTAAACTCTTTGTTGCTATCTTCATCATTTAGTGTAACTTGTCTTCTACTTAGACGATATGAGTCAGTCGCTGTAGCTGTTAAGATTTTGTTACTTAATGAGAAGTTAACCCCCTCAAGAATAGGTCTTTGATCATTAGGTGCTGTACAGAATACTGTTTCTTTAATAATATCATTAAAAACATTATCTTCTAATTTAAGACTATTTTCTTTAGAGATAACTGGAAATTCTGGATAATCGTTAGCGTCATATCCTTTTACGTTAAATTCACTTTTACCTGATTTAACTAAAATATTGTTACCAACTGTTTCTATCTCTATTAAATTTGTTGGTGCTTTTCTAATTATTTCTATAAAATTACGAGAAGGTAATACTACTTGTCCTTCTTCTTCTATAGTAATAACTTCTTTATCATCTTCATAGCTATCTACAGAATATTCTACAGATACTAAAGAATCACTTGCTTTTAGTATAAGTTTATCTTTTTCTAATTCTAATTTAATACCTTTTAAGATTTCAAAAAGAGAATTAGGGGCAATTACTCTTGATACGTGATTTAAGCCATCAATAAAATTTGATTTAGTTATAGTAAATTTCATTTGTTCTCCTTATATATAATATATATTTAATAAAATAATAATAATAAGGTCTGTAAAAACTGTGGAAAACTAAAGAATACTCAAAAATAATGAATTTTCCCTTGTTAATAACTTGTGAAAAAACATATTAATATCTTTAGTAGATTTTAACAGACTCTTATATTTTTCCTAAACGTTCTTTTATTACTTCTATATCTTCAAAAATCTCAGGATTTTCATCTTTGCTTAGTTTCGCTATCTTATTGAATGAATAAAGAATAGAAGTATGATCTTTATTAAAACAATCACCTATAGAAGGGAATGATAATGTAGTAAGTTCCCTACATAAGTATATAGCTATATTTCTAACCTGTACAACTTCTTTTTTACGAGAAGATGAAAGAATATCATCAACCTTGATTTTATAGAAATCGGCACAAACATTAATAATGTTCTCAGGTGAGATATTTTTTCTAGGTGAAGTTTTCGCGCTTTTTAGTATTTCCTCGGCAATACTAAGTGAAGGTTGTTCATGTTTAGAAGTTGCAGTGAACTTAATACGTTTAAGAACACCTTCAAGCTCTCTTATATTAGAGGATACATTACTAGAAATATAAGTAAGTGTCTCTTCATCTAGTTTAATATCGAACTGTTCACATTTGAATTTAATAATTGCCATACGTGTTTCGAAGTCAGGCGGTGTAATGTCCGCAGTTATCCCCTGACTGAATCTAGTAACTAATCTATCTTCCAAATCATTAAGTTGAGATGGAGAGCGATCACTTATAAGGACGATTTGTTTCTGATTCATCTGTAGTTCGTTAAATGTATGGAAAAATGCGTTTTGTGTTTCAGTTTTACCTGATAAGAATTGAATATCATCAATTAAAAGAGCATCAACATCGCGGTATTTTCTTCTAAAGTCTTCATCCGCATTAGTATAGTTGTTTTTGTCTTTCATAGGTTTAATAGACGCAAGAAATTCATTTAAAAATTTCTCTGATGAAATACATTCAATTTTAAAATCAGGAAAATTAGCTTCCATCTCATTACCAATAGCGTGAAGTAAGTGAGTTTTTCCCAATCCAACACCTCCGTAGATAAATAGAGGGTTATAGATACCACCAGGAGAAACGGCAACGTTCCATGCTATATTATGTGTAAAAGCATTCCCTTCCCCTACTACGAAATTTTCAAAAGTGTAGTTTTTATTAAGCGTAGGATTCTTTTTACTCGCTGTAATATTTTTATTAGGGACAGGATGTTTATAGTCTTCTAGAGGAAAAGTTTGTTTTTGATAAAAATGTTGAGCTCCAGAAGGTTTATCACCTTGAAGAAAGTTCTGTCTAATTAGATTTTCAGCTGCTGGCTTTTCATCAACAACATGAGGTGTAATTAGAGGAATATCAGTATCAAGGGAAGTATAGTCTATATTAAAATCAAATCCAGTATTTTTCTTTAGTATTTCTTTTAATTTTTGATCATAAGCACCTTGAATAAATTGAGAAATAAGAGCTTCTTTACTAGTAATAACGATAGATTTTTTCATAAAATCGACGTTATCTATAGAAGCACCAGAAAACCAAGTATCAAATACATGAGGATCAACTGTACTTTTTAGTTCACGAAGAATAATTTCCCATAAGAAATTAGAATTACTCAATGAAATACCTCCTTAAAAAAATATATAAATAATTATAACATAGAATGTTAATAAAATAAAACATTAGTTATTCACAAGTTGTTAACAGAAGTTATTAACTATGTGAATAAAAAACTAAGGAAAAGCTGTGAATATGTTAAAAAGTAATAGAATATAAAAAGTATTTTCTAAGTTTTGAGAGTTTTTTAACAAACTTCAAGATTGATATAAATATAGTTTATAAGTTTTTCACACACAATTCACACCTGTGAATAACTTTTAAATGTGAAATTGTGAATAACTTTATAAAACTGTTAAAAACTTAAGAAAAAAGAAAATGTTTTCTTGATGTTAATAAAGTTATTAACAAAGATATGTGGATAACTTATAATAAATTGTGGAAAAGTGTTTAAAAGAGATACTTAAATATTTTCTTATACTGAGAAGCAAAAATTAACAGATTATTAACAACAAGGGCTGATTCAAAAGACCTAAAATTTAACAAAGTGTATATGAAAATTCGTAGATGCAGTGGTTTATTGATATCTAAATTCGATTTATAAAAGCTTTTTAGATATCTAATAAACTGTGCGGAGGTGACTCAACAAAATCGATTTCTACGAAATCACGATTTTCGAGTCACTCCCTTATTTTTATGTATAATGAAAGAAACAAGAATTTTAACCATAATTAGTGATAATATTAAGTTATTAGTTATAGTATATTTTCACTTGTCTAGATTTTTTTTTAGAAATTATGATGTTTTTACTTGATAAATTATTTTAGATATGTTAAACTAATTCAGTTATTACATCTATCTAAGTAAAGAAAAGAAAACTCGAGGAGGACAAAATGAAACGTACGTATCAACCAAATAAAAGAAAACATTCAAAAGTACACGGATTTAGAGCTAGAATGAGCACTAAAAACGGAAGAAATGTATTAGCAAGACGTAGAGCTAAAGGAAGAAAAGTTCTTTCAGCTTAATGTTTGCGCAGAGGGTATCACGAAAGTGGTACCCTTTTTTTATTAGAGAATCCTAAAAAGTAAGAAAGATAGTTGTAAAAAGTTAAATAAACTGTTAAAATTATTAGTGTTAAGAAAGGTTTTAAAATGAAAAAAGAATATAGAGTAAAAAGAAGTCAAGATTTTGATAATATTATAAGAAAAAAACAATCTTTTGCGAATAGACAGTTTGTTATTTATTATCAAAAAAATAATTTAGACCATATGCGTTTGGGGATTTCTGTTAGTAAAAAATTAGGAAAAGCCTTTGAACGTAATAAAATAAAAAGATATATACGAGAAACTTTTAAAACAAGAAAAGAATTTGTTAAAAACTATGATATTATAGTGATTGCAAGACCTGGTGCTAAAGAATTGCCATTTTTAGAATTTGGTAGCAGTATCGATCATGTTTTAAAAAGATCAAAACTTATGAAAGCGAAGAGGAGTTAAGAATGGAAAAAGAATATTATTATGTTGGAGTTACTGTAGATGAGGCTATTAAAAAAGGATTAAAAGACCTAGCTTTATCAGAAGATGCAGTAAAAATTGAAGTAATCGAAGGTGGTAGCGCAGGTATTTTCGGTTTATTCAAAAAAGAAGCAAAAGTAAAATTAGTTCCATTAGATGAAGATTATAATAAAGAAGAAGCTGTTAAATTAGCTAAAACAACTGAAGAAGTAGTTGAGGTTGAAAAAGTAGTCGAAAAAGAACAAGAAGTTGAAGTAAAAATAACAGAAAAAGAAGAAGTTGTTGAAGAAAAAGTAGTTGCCCAAGAAGTTCACACAGAAGAAACAAAACCAGAAGTAGAAGAAACTGTTGTTACAGCTGAACACGATGAAGAACCTGTAAAAAAAGCTAAAAGAGAAGATTATATCGTAAAAAATAAAGATCGTATTGTAAATTATCTACAAAATATTGTTGTTGCGATGGGATATCCTGATGCGACTGTAGATTTTAGAGAAGATGGTAATCGTCACTTTACTTTAAATATTAAAACAGAAGAAAACACTAGTTTAATAATTGGTAAACGTGGAATAACTTTAAACAGTTTACAGTTTTTAGTTAATAACTACGCTAAAAAATTCAGTTCACACTACTTCAGAATAGAAGTTGATTGTGATGATTACAGAGAAAATCGTAAGAAAACATTAGAAGAATTAGCGTTAAACTTAGCTAAAAAATCTAAAAAAATCGGAAAACCTGTTGAATTAGAACCAATGACAAGCATTGAAAGAAAAATTATTCACAATGCCTTAACAGGAATTAAAAATGTTGAAACAGAATCACGTGGTGAGGAGCCACACAGATATTTAGTTATTACAGCTAAATAGGAGGCCTAATGAAGTCAGTATTAATAGTTGATGATAGTTCATATTATAGAAGTCGTGGAGCAGAAATTGCTAGTCGAGCAGGATATAAGTGTCATTATGCAGAAAATGGCGAACAAGCTGTGAGAATGTATAGAAGGATACAACCAGATTTTGTAACGATGGATATTTGTATGCCGATAATGGATGGTTTAGAGGCGACGAAAGAAATTTGTACGAAGTTTCCTGGTGCAAAAGTGCTTATCTGCAGTAGTGTTGGCGAAGTACCTGTGTATAAAAGACAAGCATTTGCTAATGGAGCATGTGGTGTACTGCCAAAAGAGTATGATTTAGATGACTTAGAATTCGCTATTTCAGAAATTGAACTTATGAACGAAGAGAATTAATATCTTATTAAAAACTTTTTAATAAAATAATAAAAAATGAGTAGTTTGGAGATTTATCCAAGCTACTTATTTTTTGTGGTTCTACAAAATTTAGGACTGATGAGAAGAGTCATGAGCTTAAAGCTCAGGAATCCTTTTTTTTTGCTAGTGTATAATATTTTGTGTTTAACATAATTATTGACAGTATCTTTTCTCTTCTGATATAATGAGACCTCAGGAGGTATATTATATGTCTAAACAAAAAATTAATCGCTTTGTCGGATCTATTGGAGCTTTTATTGGGATTCTTGTTTTTATTGCATATATTCCACAAATTATCGCTAACTTACAAGGAGAAAAAGCTCAACCATTCCAACCACTATTTGCAGCAGTTTCTTGTTTAATTTGGGTAATCTATGGTTGGACAAAAGAACCTAAAAAAGACTGGATCCTTATCATTCCCAATGCAGCGGGAGTGATATTAGGTGGTATAACTTTTATTACTTCTTTATAAAAATTATATAAACAAAACCAGAAACTTCATAAAAAAGTTGCTGTTTTTTTATGCTGATTGCAAGCATTCTATTTGTTTGAACGAACTAAACTCAACAATCTTAATCGGACTGATTTTTTCCATCAGTCCGATTTTTTGATGGGCCTTTTTTGTTCGCCCTCCCCTAACCCATTATAAAAAAAGTATATAAAATGTAGCTTGGTCGTATGTAGAGAAAAATTTAAAGGAATAGTGTATAATAAATAAGATATGAATTTTTAATTAATATAAAGAGTTAGAAGGAGTTTGAATAATGAGTGAAACAATTTGCGCTATATCGACTGCCCTAGGAGAAGGAGCTATAGGTATTGTTAGACTTAGTGGTGATGAAGCATTTAGTATTGCTGAAAAAATAGTAAGACTACCAAAAGGTAAAACGGTAGCGAGTCTAGCTAGTCACACTATAAATTATGGTAATGTAGTTGATCCAGCTACAAATGAAAAAATTGAAGAAATTATGCTTGTAAAAATGGTAGGTCCGCGTACTTATACTACTGAAGATGTTATAGAAATTAACTGTCACGGTGGTATTGTAACGATTCAAAAAGTACTTGCACTTTGTTTAGAACATGGAGCAAGAATGGCTGAACCAGGAGAATTTACTAAACGTGCCTTTTTAAATGGACGTATAGATTTAACACAAGCAGAGGCTGTAATCGACTTTATTAAGAGTAAAACAGATGAAGCTAGTCAAATAGCTAACAACCAAATGCAAGGACGCTTATCGACGCTTATTAAACGTCTACGTGCTGAAATTTTAGATATACTAACAGTTGTTGAGGTAAATATCGATTATCCTGAATATGATGACTTAGAAATAGAAACGACAAAAACTATTCTTGAAAAATCAACAAGTATTAGAAATAGTTTAGAAAGTCTATTAGAAACATCAAAACAAGGGAAAATTATTAAAGAAGGTATAAATACTGCTATTATTGGACGACCTAACGTTGGAAAGAGCTCACTGTTAAATAACCTACTACAAGAAAATAAAGCTATCGTAACAGATATTGCAGGAACAACTCGTGACGTTCTAGAAGAGTATGTGAACATTAAAGGAGTACCGATTAAATTAATAGATACGGCTGGTATTCGTGAAACAGATGATATCGTGGAACAAATCGGTGTTAAACGTAGTAAAGAAGCTTTAGAAAAAGCCGATTTAGTATTGTTCTTATTAAACAGTAGTGAAGAATTAACTGAAGACGATAAAGAATTATTAAAGCTAACCGAAGGAAAAACAACGATAGTAATATTAAATAAACTAGATTTAGAGACGAAAATTGATATTGCTGAAGTTGAAAAATTAGCGTACAACCACCCTATTATAAAAACATCTATGACAACATATAAAGGGATAGATGAATTAGAGAAAAACATCAGAGACTTATTCTTTGGTGGAGCTGCTCGTCCAAAAGATGCGACGTACTTATCAAACACACGTCAAATTAATCTTATTCAACGTGCTTTAACAAGCTTAAATGATGCTATCGGAGCAGCAGAGATGGGTCTTGAAGTGGATATGGTACTTATAGACTATACGAATACATTCAATCTATTAGGAGAAGTTATCGGAGAAAACTCTGGTGATGAACTGATAAATGAATTATTCAGTAGATTCTGTCTAGGAAAATAAGTAGTATTATATAAAATACAAAAGAAAAAGATGAATGAACATGTTTTGTGTGAGATATAAAAGTAAAGCTGAAAGAAACTGTTTCACACGAAACAAGAGCTACAAGATAATAAAGATGTTTCACATGAAACAAAAAGGAGAACGAAATGAAATGTATAAGTTTTAATGTCAATGGTCTAAGAGCAATAGTTGGTAAAAATTTTGAAGAAGATTTTAAACAACTAGATGCTGATTTCTTCTGTTTACAAGAGACAAAAATGCAAGCAGGACAATTAGATTTACAATTCGATGGGTATTATAGCTATTTTAACTATGCTGAGCGTAAGGGATACTCAGGAACAGCCATATATACTAAACATGAGCCGTTAAATGTAACGTATGGAATAGGAATTGAAGAACATGATACTGAGGGGCGTGTAATTACACTAGAATATGATAAATTCTTCTTTATTACAGTGTATACACCAAATTCAGGAAGTGAGCTTAAGAGATTAGAGTATCGTATGAGTTGGGAAGAAGATTTTAAAAACTATTTGTTAGCATTAAATAAAACAAAAGGTGTCGTTGTTTGTGGAGATTTAAATGTTGCACACACAGAAATAGATTTGAAAAATCCGAAATCAAATATGAAAAATGCAGGATTCACACCAGAAGAAAGAGAAAAATTCACGAAGTTATTAGATGCTGGATTTATAGATACGTTTAGATATTATAATCCAGACTTAACAGGTGCCTACTCTTGGTGGAGTTATCGTTTTAACGCACGTAAAAATAATGCAGGATGGAGAATTGATTACTTCTTAGTAAGTCGTGATTTAGAAGAGTACTTAGAAAGTGCTGCTATTCACAATGAAATATTTGGTAGTGATCATTGTCCTGTAGAGCTTGTATTAAAAGACAATTTGTTGTAAAATATAATATGCGTTGTGGATAAACCATGACGTATATTTTTATCTTTAGCATGACTGACAAAAGTAATATCTTATTTAAAATCATGCATAATGATTAAAAATACTTATTAAAAAATAAAATTAGCGGGGGTGACTTAATAAAAATAAATTTCTATGAGATTATGGGTTTAAGTTATTCCTGTATTAATTTTAAGAAAAGAGGTAATTTATGGGACCAAAATTTTATATAGAAGATGTAAATGAATGGGACACAAAATATTCTATCGATTACATTAAATTCGATGAGTTTGGAGTGATTGATGTTGTAAGAGTAACAGAAGAGAAAGATTATCTAGTTCACGGGAATATTAAGTTACCAATCTTTGATTCGGAAAATGAGTATATAGATTACTTGGAAAAAGAAGATATAATAGATCCATACTTGGCAGGTATTCTTCGCAAATTAATAGGATACAAGCCTGAAAGAATGATAATAGACGAAGTTTCACTAAATAATGTACTATTTATAGGTGATCCTAGGGGTGCAGAAAGAGCAACAGGTTTTAAAGATGCATTTGAACTTATGATGGAAGCTACGATGAGATGGGAATTCTCAGCTTTAGAGGCACTTAGAAGAACGATGCAGGTTATAAGAATATTAATGCGGGACAAAGAGCATAAATTAAGTGATGGGCCTATTAGAATAAAAAAGGCGAGCTAATGCTAAGAAAAACAAAATTAGAAAAATAATAGCAAGTAATGAAGAGAATAGCAGAGGGTCGTGTTTTTTAAAGAATAAGCTATAAAAATGAGTGGGAACATTAGTAATGATATAAATGAAGGTATTTCTTATGTCTTAGAAAAACTGGGAGAAACAGTAGAGACAATGACACTCACTACTTTTTATGAAGATTATGAGAAATACCCTACTTTTTTGCTGAAAATATCAATTATTTAGTTATTCATCATTTAGCTATGATAAAATATCTTCGAAATCAGTGGATTGTACATGAAATTTTACAATCTATTTAGCTCTTTGCTAAAATTAAAAACATAGAATTTTCATAAATGAATACTCATTTAAACAACAATACGATAAGAAAATATTTAAGTGACTTTAAAATTGTATGAAAATAAAAAACAAAATTATCTATAAAAAATATTTTAGATGATAAAGATAGAATAGCGTAGGAGTTAAAAATAGAATAATATAAATGTTTCACGTAAAACAAAAGGAGTGATAGGTTTGAAATTTTATTCTTATGAATATTTATTAAATAAAATAGATCAGAGTAATACTATAACATATGTAGTAGGAGGATGCTTACTATTAATAATAATAGTATCACTAATTAAGTATTATAAAAATAGACAAGATAGCAAGTATAGAGAATTAGCTATCATAATGATATTAGGTATCTTTTTATTAATCGGGATACAAGTAAGTGATTATCAAAGTAATAGTATATCAGCTAATCAGTATAAAAGCTCTATTGAATTTATTGAGGGAGTTTCAGAAAAATTAAATATTGACAAAACACATATCTATATAAATAGTGAAGCCTCTATAGAAAATTCATTTTTAAAAATAGATGATAACTACTATAGAGTAATAAGTAACGGAAAAAAAGGTGATTATTTACTAGAGAAAATAGAATTGGTAGAACCAATTGTTGAAAAAGTGGAGGTGAAAAGATAATGCAACTTTCATATATAGATATAGCAATAAAACTAGCTTTAGGTTTATTATCGCTTGTAATAGTAATTAATATATCAGGAAAAGGAAATTTAGCACCAACTTCAGCGAGTGATCAAGTTCAAAACTATGTACTCGGGGGAATATTAGGAGGGGTAATATATAGTCCATCAATTTCTATTTTACAATACTTCAATATATTATTAATATGGATAATTTTGGTATTAGGTCTGAAGTGGTTAAAAACAAATAACTCATACTTAAAAAAAATGATAGACGGAGAACCTACAACAATAATAAAAAAAGGAAAAATAGATGTAGAAGCAACAAGAAAAGCTGGTTTAACAGCACAAGACATAGCTTTTAAATTAAGAACACAAGGTGTTTATAGTATTCAAAAAGTAAAAAGAGCGGTTTTAGAACAAAATGGACAACTAATTATAATACAACAAGGTGAGGAAAATCCTAAATATCCGGTAATTACTGATGGAACTATCCAACATAGTACATTAGAAACGATGGATAAAACAGAAGAATGGTTAAAAGAAACTTTATTAGAATTAGGATATGAAGACACATCTAAAATATTCTTAGCAGAGTATGACAAAGGACAATTACATATAATTGAATACTAATATAATTTATTTTTTAAATAAAATTAAAAATTTTAACAAGACAATAACAAATTAATTAAATAAGAAAATAATAATATAGATTAATATAACAAAAAGTAAAAGCAGGAAATTGAAAAATCAATTTTCTGCTTTTTTAAATGTTATTTATCGGCGTTAATAAAATCGTAAGAAGAATCTTCTTGGAATTTTTTAACGACATAAGAGCAAGCTGGTTTAATTTTTTTATTTTGCTCAGTCATATCTTTAACAAGAGCATCTAATAACTTTCCTGCTACACCTTGCCCTCGAAGTGAAGGATCAACAAAAGTATGATCAGCGACAACTACGTTAGGATTATTAGTAGTAGCATAGGTAATTTCAGCTATAACTCTACCATTTTCATCATATTTTACGAATCCATCATTTGTTTTAGTAAATTCCATATAAACCTCCTGGGATACTCATATAGTGTTATTAGTGCTATTATACCATAAATAAAGGGAAAGAGTATCCTACATATCATTCTTTAAAAGCACTACAATTATTAAAGGAAAAGTAATGTTTGATAAAAGTATTGCTTTAGATTTGAAAGCAATAGAGGTATCTGATATAGAGGAAAGTGTTTAAAAAGAAAAATTAAAGGAAATAATAGATAAATATAAGTCCCTATTTGATATAGTTTAATATTTATCTAAATATTAACTATGTGAAAAAAACAAAAATAGAAGTTTACTATATGATTTCATCGCTTTATAGGTGAATTTTATACTGAATTTTTATTTTTTACTTAATTTTACTTATCCCTTTTTTTCTCGTTATTTTATTGTTCTTCTCTCTATCTTTTTGTTTCTTTTCTATCTTTCTTCTTTTCTTTCTATTTTATTTTATAATTTCAATTTTGATAAAATATAAAAATTAATATTCCTTAAATTAAAATAAATAATTCTACTAAATTTTTATTTATAAAATAATAAATAAATTAAAATATTTTCATAGTATTTTTTATTTAACATCTTATAGAAGAAAAATAAAACGTTTTAATTTTTTTTAAAAAAGTTATTGACAAATATGAAAAACGGGTGTACAATTAGTTTAATTTAATACACAAACGTTGAAAAGATAAGTAAATTAATACGTAGCTACAACAGAGAGTTATTGGTTGGTGCGAAGTAACATGGTGAAGATTAGTTGAAAATGGTCTTAGAGTTTTGTTTATCTAATAGGTAAACACGTAGGTTGCACGATATAGCACACAGTATAAACATGTACTGAATAAGGTACTAATCGCAAGATTAGTATAAATTAGAGTGGTAACGCGAATTAAGATAATCGCCTCTATTACATATGTAAATATGTAGTAGAGGTGTTTTTTTTATAAAAAATAACTTATCGAGACGTAGAAAAGAGGAAAAAAATATTATGACAAGAAAATTTAGTTTTGAAACATTACAATTACACGCAGGACAAACAGTTGGAGATACAAAAGCAAGAGCTGTCCCTATTTATCAAACAACATCATTCGTTTTTGATGATACTCAAGATGCAGCTGATTCATTTGCATTAAGAAAAGCTGGGAATATTTATACACGTATTACTAACCCTACTACTGCAGTCTTCGAAGAAAGAATTAATGCATTAGAAGGTGGAGTTGGTGCATTAGCTGTAGCTTCAGGAATGGCTGCAATTACATATGTATTCTTAACATTAGCACATGCGGGAGATCACATCGTATCTTCTAAAAATGTATATGGAGGAACATATAACCTATTAAAACTTACCCTACCACGTTATGGTGTAGAGTCAACTTTTGTTGATCCAGATAACTTTGAAGAAATTGAACAAGCAATTACTGATAAAACTAAAGCTCTATTTGTAGAAACATTAGGAAATCCATTAGCAAATGTCGCTGATTTAGAAAAATGGGCTGAGATTGCTCATAAACATAAAATTCCACTAGTAGTAGATAATACATTTGCTAGTCCATACTTAATCAATGCATTTAGCCATGGTGTAGATATTATTATTCACTCTGCGACTAAATTCATTGGAGGCCATGGTACATCAATTGGTGGTGTTATCGTAGACAGTGGTAAATTTGACTGGGAAGGTAGTGGAAAATTCCCACAATTAGTTGATGAAGACCCAAGTTACCACAACTTAAGTTATACAAGAGATGTAGGACCTGCTGCGTTCATTACAAATGTAAGAACACAGTTATTACGTGATACAGGAGCAGCATTATCACCATTTAACGCATTCTTATTATTACAAGGTTTAGAAACATTATCTTTACGAGTTGAGCGTCATGTAGAAAATACTCAAAAAGTAATAGACTTCTTAGTAAAACATCCTAAAGTAGCATCAATCAACTACCCAGGATTAGAAGGAAACAAATATTATGAATTAGCTAAAAAATACCTACCTAAAGGTAGTGGATCAATCTTCTCATTTGATGTAGTTGGAGGGGAAGAAGCAGCTCGTAAAGTAATTGATAGTTTAGAAATTTTCTCAAACTTAGCGAATGTAGCTGATGCGAAGAGTTTAGCTATCCACCCAGCATCAACAACACATGGACAATTAAGTCCGGAGGAATTACAATATACAGGAATTACTCCACAGCAAGTTAGACTATCAATTGGATTAGAAAATGCGGATGATCTAATTGAAGATTTACGTTTAGCATTAGAAAATATCTAAGAGAAAAGTTTCACAAGAAACATTTGATTAAAATAATTAATATTTTATTAAAATGTGTGGATTAAGACAGATTATTAAAAAACCTTGACAGCCATTTATTTTAATACTAATAATATACAAAAAATATCTTAATCCACAATTTTCTCTTTTTGAGTAGAGGTTGTTTAGGAGCATGAAATAGAAGCAAGGCAGCGTGGAAATTTCATATAAACTCATTCCTAGGCAATCTCTGCTTTTTGTTTTAGAGAAATAAAAGGCAGCAGAGATATATTTTTTGTAGAATATATCATAAGAAGTGTGTTTGTGATATAATTTTAGTAATAATAGTAACTAAGGGGTGAAAGTATGTATAAAGTAATGATAGTAGAAGATGATGAGATAATTTCAAATTCAATAGCTGGATATCTACAAAAATGGCAGTATGCTACACATGAGGTTGTGGATTTTCAAAATGTAGTCAAGGAATTTGTGGAACAATCACCGGATCTAGTATTAATGGATATTAATCTTCCCTACTTTGATGGTTATTATTTCTGTGAGGAGATTAGGAAATTGTCGAAAGTGCCTATAATTTTTATTTCATCTGCGAATGATGATATGAATATTGTTATGGCTATGAATATCGGTGCTGATGATTTTATAGAAAAACCATTTAAGTTAGTTGTCCTAAAAGCAAAAATCGAAGCCCTACTCCGCCGTGTTTATAATTTTAGCGGATCTTCAAATCTTGTAGTATATAAAGATGTAATTTTTGATATGAGCCGTGATGAGGTGAAATATCAAGATAACCTAGTTGAACTTACTAAAAATGAAGGTAAAATTTTTACAGTATTATTAGAAAATAGAGAAAAAATAGTAACGAGAGAAGAAATAATTACTGCATTGTGGCAAAGTGATAACTTTATAGATGAAAATACTTTGTCGGTTAATATAAACAGACTTCGTTCTAAGTTGAAAAGTATAGGAATAGATGAATTTATTACTACTAAAAAAGGTAAAGGATATATCGTCTAATGGAAATATTAAAAAGTTATTTAAAGAAAAACATAAAAGTTTATATTTTATTTGTAGTTTTTATTGCCATATTTTTCATTATGTTTTATTTGTATAATTTGCCACTAGAAGCTCTAATATATACAGGAAGTTTCTGTTTTTTAGCGTCACTTATAGCTAGCTTTTTAGATTTTGTTAATTATAAAGAAAGTTATAAAAAATTAAAATTTCTAGAGAAAAATATTCTAAATGATCTTGAAGATTTACCGAAAAGCTTGGATATTAGGATTGATTATTATCATAAAATCATAGAGAAATTATATGAAGAGTTAGAGAAATTAACTCAGGAAAATCGACAAAAAAATATCGACATGGTAGATTACTACAGTATGTGGGTTCATCAGATAAAAACTCCGATTGCAGCGATGAATTTTCTATTAGACAATGAAGAAGTAGATCAAAAAGTCTTACAGCAAGAATTGTTCAAAATAGAACGCTATGTTGAGATGGTTCTGACGTATATAAGATTAGATAGCATATCATCAGATTATGTTATTACAAAGATTAATCTTGATGAAGTGGTGAAAGATAGTGTAAAAAAATATGCGACTATCTTCATTAACAAAAAAATAAAATTAAACTATGTTTCACATGAAACAATGGTAATTAGTGATAAAAAATGGTTGAGTTTCGCTTTTGAACAAATACTAGGTAATAGTGTGAAATATACTAGCACCAGTGGAGAAATTAAAATAGAAACTTGTGAAAATAAACTGGTTATAGAAGATAACGGTATGGGTATTAAAGAAGAAGATCTACCTCGAATTTTTGAAAAAGGTTTTACAGGTTTTAATGGAAGATACGAAAAAAAATCGAGTGGTCTAGGTTTGTATTTATGTAAAAAAACTCTAGATAAACTAGGTCATCATATTGAAATTTCTTCAAAAGTAGGAGAAGGAACTAGGATAGAAATCACATTCCCGAAAGAAGATACTTTAAGGGATTAGATAACAATATATCAATAAGGAATTCTCTTGAGAGTTAGATTGTAGATTTAACTTTTGAGGGGATTTTTTAATTTCACAAATGAGA
Source organism: Gemella parahaemolysans (assembly GCF_053758945.1). Classification (NCBI taxonomy): domain Bacteria; kingdom Bacillati; phylum Bacillota; class Bacilli; order Caryophanales; family Gemellaceae; genus Gemella; species Gemella parahaemolysans. The sequence goes on along the minus strand of NZ_JBSMTP010000003.1, from coordinate 160,849 downwards.
CTAGATATAAATCTATAAACTCTTAAAATAGGTTAGCTATAAACCCAACAAAATCTACTTGATATATGTGAGTGACTCAAAAATCATGAGTTAGAAGAAACACGATTTTGTCGAGTCGCTTTCTGCAGTGGTTTATTAGATATCTAAAAAGCCACTTGATATATATATTATAATGTAAATAAAATTATTTTCTAACTAATAGAATAAATTATCTGAAAACTATCTTGTTTAAGTTTATTTTATTTGATAGAATAGTAGTAAGGTATAAGGAGGGAAAAGATGAAGCAGTATTTAAAGAAAAGATATTTAGAAAATAGTTTGTTACTTTTACTAATTATTTTTGGAGGAGCATGTAAGGTTGTCGCTGCATATTTCATAGGGGATGGATTTAACGAATTAATTAAATCGAATACCGATGGCTTTTTCTATAATATAGCCTATGCAGGTATCGTGTTTTTATTATATTTAGTTTCTATTTATATAAAAATTCCGTATGAAAACTATGTAGTGCAAAAAATGATAACTGATATTCGATGCGATGTCGTGGATGCAATTTCTAAAAACAATTATGCTAACTTCAATAAGAAAAATAGCGGTGATTATATATCGTGGCTTAGTAATGATTTGATGATTGTTGAGGAAAAAGGATTTGGTAATTTTTATCAAAGTATTACAGCAATTATAGAGACGCTTTTAGCTATAGTCGGACTATTTGCATTCCACTGGTCGATTATCGTCTTTTCTATAGTAATGAGTGTTCTTACATTAGTATTACCAGCTCTTGCGCAAAAATCTATTCAGAATAAAGCTCAGAGCTACTCAGGCTCATTAGAAAAATTAATAAGTAAAAATACGAATTACTTACAAGGATTCGATAGTTTACTATCTTTCAATAAATTAGGAATTTTGAAAAAAATTGTAGCAACTTCTTCTAATGAAGTATTAAAAGAATCTGTGTCTCTAAGAAAAAGTGTCGGATTAGCCGGAGTCCTAGGAGGCTTAGGAAATTTAGTAGGGCAAGTTGGTGTAGTATTACTAACGGGAATACTCGCTCTAAAAAATATTGTAGGCTTTGGGTCTATTTTAACGGTAGAGTCACTAACATCTACGATTTTTAATTCAGTAGGAAATATTATGAATATTACTGTAGAGTTAAATATCGTAGTACCAATCTTTGAGAAATTCGAGAAATTTAAAGAAGAGGCTAAGGCAATTAATGACCAAGATACTAGCAAAAAATTATTAAATGAAGAAATTGAAACTATAGAATTAGAAGATGTTTCTTATAAATATGAAGAGAAAAGTGTATTAAAAAATATTTCGTATGCATTTAATAAATATGGTAAATACGCTATTGTCGGTGAAAGTGGTAGTGGAAAATCTACATTGTTAAAATTATTGACTGGAAGAATAGAAAATTATGAAGGTGCAATTAAATTTAATGGAGAAGAACTAGGAAGTCTTAATAAGTATAGCCTGTATGATAAGATGTTATATATCCCACAAGAGCCGTATATTTTCACAGAAAGTCTAAGATTTAATATAACGCTAGGTGATGATTATGCTGATGAAAAAGTTAAAGATGTGTTGGAAAGTGTAGGATTAGGTGAGTTTCTGACAAGTCTTGAGGATGGCTTAGATACTGAACTTGTAGAAGGTGGTAAGAATTTATCAGGTGGTCAAAAACAAAGAATAGCCCTGGCTCGTGGAATAGTTAGAGAGAAAAAAGTAGTGCTGTTAGATGAGATAACTTCTAATTTAGATAAGGATAATGCAGAGAAAATAGAAGAACTTCTATTAACTAATCCAGAATTAACGGTAATTCTAATCACACACAGACTAGATAGCAACTCTGAACAAAGATTTACAGATATATTGAGATTATAATTTCCCAGGAAATAAAGTTGATAAAGTATTTGAAATCAAATAAAAAGTAATAAATATCCCAATCTTACAAAAGTGTAAGGTTGGGAGCTTTTTTGTAAGGAAAATCGATAGAATCTGTAAGAAAAGTAAGGTAGAATATAAATATAAACAACGAGGAAGTTGTAGAAAAGTTCGAACTAGGAAGATAAGATAAAATAAAAAGAATTTAGGAGTGATAAAAATGTTATTAGAAGTCAACAATGTAAGAAAAGTTTATACAACAAGATTAAGTACTCAAAGTACAGAAGCGTTAAAAAACGTAAACTTCGCAGTAGATAATGGTGAATATGTAGCGATTATGGGAGAAAGCGGAAGCGGTAAGACAACTTTACTAAATATTATCGCAACATTCGATAAAGCGACATCAGGAAATGTGAATTTAAACAATTTAGATTTAAGTAAGTTGAAAGATAAAGACCTAGCGAATTTCCGTCGTGACAATCTAGGATTCGTCTTCCAAGATTTCAATCTACTTGATAATTTTTCTATAAAAGATAATATTTTATTACCGTTAGTGTTAGCAAATAAAAAATATAAAGATATGGAAAAAAGATTAGAGAAAGTAACTAAACCTCTAGGAATTGATAAATTAATCAACAAGTTCCCATATGAAGTATCTGGTGGTCAACGTCAAAGGGTAGCGGTAGCTCGTGCGATTATTACGAATCCAGCATTAATCTTAGCGGACGAACCGACAGGGGCACTTGATTCAAAATCAACAGATCAACTGTTAGAAGTTTTTGAAAAACTTAATAATGCAGGACAAACAATAATTATGGTTACGCACTCTGTGAAAACAGCAGCTCGTGCTAAACGTGTATTATTTATTAAAGATGGGGTAGTTTTCCATGAACTTAGAAAAGGAAATGCGACTACGAGTGAGATGTTCCAAAAAATTAATGACACGTTAACTTTAATGCAGGCAGGTGAGTAAGATGAGCTTCTTTTATAGCAAATTTGCTTTAAACAACCTTGTAAAAAATAAAAAATTTATAATACCTTATGTGTTATCAGCAATTTTTACAATAATGTCATTTTACATACTGTCATCTCTAGCTTTTGGAGATAATTTAGACAAACTTCCAAACGGTATTGATGCGACAAAACAGGTATTAAGTTTCGGTATTATTGTAATTGCGCTGTTCTCTGTAATTTTCCTATTTTATACTTATAGTTTTCTAGTAAAACGTAGGGTAAAAGAATTTGGATTGTATTCTGTTTTAGGTATGACGAAAAAACAAATAGCTAAAATCTTAGTGTTAGAAATAATTTTTATCGCTGTAACTACAATAGTGTTAGGAATTGGATTAGGAATAATTTTTGATAAACTTATGTTGTTAGTATTATTAAAATTATTCTCAGCGGGAGTTAGCTTTGGGTTCAGCATAACACCGATAGCTATAGTATTCTCAGTATTATTATTCGGAGGAATATACTTCTTATTATTACTTTATACAGTTATTAAAATAGCTAGACTTAGAATTGTAGCCTTATTAAAAGATGAAAATAAAGGTGAAAAAGAACCGAAATCTAGATGGATTCTAGCGATAATCGGTTTAGCATTAATCGGCTATGGTTATTACACAGCACAAACGGTACAAAATCCTGTAAAAGCATTATTAGTATTCTTTTATGCTGTAGTTGCGGTAATTATAGGTACATATCTAGTGTTCATGGCAGTTAGTATCACAGTACTAAAAATCATGAAAAATAATAAAAACTTCTACTATAAACCTAAAAACTTCATCAGCGTTTCTGGTTTATTATACAGAATGAAGAGAAATGCAGTAGGATTAGCGAATATCTGTATATTATCTACAATGGTTCTTGTAACTATGGGATCAACATCGGCGTTATATGCAGGTATGGAAAAATCTTACAACGAAAGATTCCCAAGACAATTAATGATTGCAGGTTATCATTCTACTAGTGATAAACTAAAAGAAATTGAAAATAATGCAAAATTATCAGCTAAAGAAGCGGGAACTGAAGTGGAAGACATGGTCTCATATAATTCATTACCTATGGTAGGAAGATTAGTTGAAGATAAGTTCAATTTTGAATCAAATGTAGGTGTAGACTTAAGTAATGTTAAAATGATAGTTGTTTTACAATTAAAAGATTATAATAAATTCGCTAATAAAAATAAAACATTAGAAAGTAATGAGATTTTATTACATATCGATAAAAAAGGAGATTACAACTATAATAGTATTTCTTTAAATGGTAGTGACTATAAAATTAAAGAAAAATTATCAGAGTTTCCAGGAACAATAGGCTCTGCAACAGCGAATATTATGGATACATATTATGCTGTTGTTAAAGATGAGAAAGAAGCAACTAAATTAGCTACAAAACTAACAGAGTTAAGTAGTAAAGAGTTAGAAAAAAGAGGGATTAGTATACAAACAGGTACTCCTACACTTCAAAACTACGTTGCCTTCAATATCAAAGATACAACTAAAGAAGCTAAGGTAATCGAAAGTTTTAAAAAATTAGAAAAACAAAGTGGTATAGAAATAGAAGGTAAAGAAGAAAATAAACTTACATTCAGAGGAGTGTTCGCATCATTCCTATTCATCGGTGTGTTCATAAGCTTTATCTTCGTAATAAGCCAAGTGGTAATCATGTACTACAAACAAATTTCAGAAGGATATGAAGATAAAGGAAACTTTGAAATCATGAGAAAAGTAGGTATTACAGATAAACAGATTAAACAATCAATAAGATCACAAGTATTGTTAATTTTCTTCTCACCGCTAATTATAGCGACATTACACACGATAGTAGCCTATCCATTTATCGAGAAAATCTTAAGATTATTCTTAATAACAGATAATAGCATATTCTTACAGGCGCTTGCTGTGACAATTGTAGTCTTCGCAATCTTCTATCTAATAGTTTATGCAATAACATCAAAAATTTACTATAGAATTATAAAAGAATAGACGAAAATAAACTCCAGAGGAAAAATCTGGAGTTTTTTCGTTTTAAGACATATCGTCAAAATAAGAGGATTATTGTTGTGGTTCTTTGCTATTTTTCTCTTTTAGATAAGAAAGATAAGATAATGTTAAAGATCTCATAGTTTCATTATTTTCTAATGAGAATATGTTGATAGCTTTGTTACAAGAGTTAATAGCATCTTCAATAAGATTTTGCTCTTCAAATAATCGTGCTTGTAAATAATAATTGTCTCCTAGAAGATAAAAAGATTTATTTTCTAGAGCTTTAGTAATAGCGGTAGAGTTCCAATACATTGCATCATTTAATTTATTTAAAATTCCATAGATACGCGCAATAGAATAATAAAATGGTTGTTCAGAACTTGTATTTTGAATAATTTTTATATATGGTAAAACTTTTTCATACCAAAGAAGAGCATCTTCAAATAATTCTTTTTCTGAATAAAAATTTCCCAAAGTATTACAGATATCACAATATAAAATACAACCAACTTCTACTTTTTCTATTAATGTCTTTAGATTTTCAATTGCAAAATCTAGTTGATTTTTTATATGATATGTTGTGATAGCTTGAAACCATTCAAAATATAAAATATTTTCTGAATTAAGAGTGTTTTTATCAATGGAAGATAAAACAAAATCTAGTGTCTTATAATCTCGTTTATAAAGTAATTCCACAAGTTCTTTAACTTTGAAGTTAGAAGGTTGATATTCTTTAGTATCGATATCAAATAATGCTTCTATTTCACTAGTTGGAATATTTAATTTTTTTATGATTTTGAAAAATATATCTATAGAAGGAGTGACTTCTCCTTTTTCTAATCTACTGATAATAGTTTGAGTACAAATACCTTCAGCTAATTTTTTTTGAGACATATTTAGTGATTTTCGTTTAGTTTTTATTAAGTCAGCTAATTTAAGTTTCAAAGTTTATCCGCTCCTGAGAATTAATCAAATATTACTATAATAATACTATAAATCTACTTGTAAATCAATAAACTAGAAATATACAAGTATAATTAAAACACAATAGTGTTAAAAATATATAAATATAGTGTTGACTATCTTTGTTATCTCTGATAAAATTTACATAATAAATATACTTTTAGAGTCAGAATGTAAAAAGGATTTTAAAAGTTAGTGTTAGGGGTGAAGAGTATGTTTAAGTTATTATTTAAACAAAAATATAGCATACTAGTATTTATTATTACGGTATTATGCGCAGCAGCACAGGTTGCGACGTCTTATGGATTTAGTTTGATTATTCAGGCGACGGTAGATAAAAATTTAAGATTCATGGTGTCGGCGACTATTGCAGTTATGTTGATATATGTTGTTTTGAATACATTAGGTTATTTCAGAGCGATATACGTAGAAAAATTGATTCAAAATTTTTCTACAAGTCTTAGAAAAACAGCGATTGCAGATTTTAAGAAAAAGTTAGTTTATAACGAGAAACATAATAATGGAGCAGAATGTATAGCTTTAAACACTACTGATATTCAGCAGTTTGAGCAATATGCGGCTAATTGTTTATTTGCGATTTACAGTATATCTTTGGTTGTTATCTCAACAATTGCATTACTTAAGGTGAATATTACGTTATTTATTATCTCACTTGCATTGTCTTTATTAATGATGGTTCTACCTAAGTATTTCAACAAAGCGATAAAAACAACGACAAAAGACATTTCAAAAGCTACAGAAAATTTCAATAAGGATTTAGAGAATGCGCTGGCTAGTTCAGAAATGCTAAACAACTTTTCTGCGTTGAATTTATTAGATAGAATTGTAAATGTAGGTTCAAAAAATATAAAAAATGCTAAAGTTAATAGAAAAAAATCTATTATGACTTTACAAGGATTGAATGTGACAATAAATGCAGGTAACCAAATTGCATTGATTTTTATTGCGGGATATTTCGCATATAAAGGGTATATTGAATTTGCGATGATATTTGCGATATCAGGTTATACAGGGGAATTCTTTGGAGGATTGACAAAAGTAATTGAGCTATATCCGAATTTCGCTTCAGCAAATGAGTTGTTGAATAAGTACCCAGAAATTAAAGAAGAGAAAAGATTACCGAGAGTCGAAAAATTAGATAAGGCGATTGTAGTTTCTAATGTTAAATATAACTATCCAGATAAGACGGTAGAATTTCCTAATTTAACTTTTGAGAAAAACAAGAAGTATTTAATAAAAGGTAAAAGTGGTAGTGGTAAATCAACATTAATCAATATTTTAAATGGTGATTTGAAGAATTATGAAGGTAGTGTAGAATGGGATAATAGAGAATTAAAACAATTTGATATTAAATCAGCAATTTCTACTATGAATCAAAAAGTGCAATTATTAAATTTATCGATCAAGGATAATATTATTTTAAACAAAGAATATAACGACAAGTTGTTTAGAGAAGTTCTGGAAAATTGTAAGTTGGTTGATGTAATCGATAATTTAGAAGAAAAAGAAAATACAATACTAGACAATAAAAACTTAGCTTTATCGGGTGGACAGTTGCAACGATTAGGACTAGCGAGAAGTTTATATCATAAAAAAGATGTATTCATAATTGATGAAGGTACAGCTAATTTAGATAGTAAGTTGGCAGATGATATTGAGGAAATAATATTAAAAGACAAAGAATCTACAGTTATTATGATAACTCATAGAAATAGTGAAAAAATTGAGAACTTAGCAGATAAAGTAATAACATTAGGTAGCTAGATGAAAAAGAGGGTAAGATTTAAAAAAATCTTAAACCTTCTTTTTTATTTAGTTTAGAAACATTTACAAAAAGTAAAGTATTCCTTTGGTGTTTGTGTGGTATTATATTAAAATGAATGTGTAAGTTTGAAAGGCTTACACCCGATAAAGGAACACTACCTAATTATAGGAAGTGAAGGGGGTGGAAGTATGGAAGAGTTAACTTATCTTTTAACCATTGTTAATATTTTTAAAGGTATAATTGATATTTTAAAATATTTTCAGGAGCAAAAGAAAAACGCTAAGGGCGGCCACACTAAGCGTAAGTAATCTTTAATATTTCCCAAAAGGGTGGACGATGTCCCAACCGTTCGCCCTTCCTTTGAAGATATTATATCATAGAACTATAGAAAAAGAAAGAAATAAACGTAAGCCAGTTATTACAAGAAGCGTTAAAAGAAGAATTTAGCATGTAAATATAGAGACAACAATTCAGAAAAATAGAAAAACTGAGTTGCTGTCTTTTTCTAATGGACAAACAACGATAAAAGAGTCAAGAAAGTGTTCACCCAAGAAAGACAACCTAGAAAAAGACTTTGCAGCATTTGTTCTCCTGCAGAGAACAACAAGGTGAAAAAGTATAAGTATCTAGAAATGAATCTAATACCCCGTTTCCCGAACATTCTTCGTATTTTTGAACATTTTCGTAACAATAAACTTTAAAGCTATCTTTTAATTTATCTATATAGTATAATAAAAAAGGTATAATTGATAATTAATATCAATGTAGGTAACTAGAACCTTTTTTACAAAAAGAGTGAATGTTGGATTTCTATACAAACAACAAAAATCTTTCGTTACTATTTTACTCTTTTTGTGCAAATAAATCTAAATTTGAAATTAAATAAGGAGATATTATGAAGATAGATGGTAGAGCGATGGCTCTCTTCAATATCAAAAAAGAAGTATATCTCGTAGCGATTCTTAAACTTGTTGCCTTTTGGTGCTCGCTATTTTTCATCTACAATTTCGTAGATTTTCTATTTTATTCACTAGGTGAAGAGAGTAGAAGCGGTGCTATGTTAGGATTTATCTTAAAGACGGTGATAGGTTTAGTAGTGTATTACGGAGCTACAACAGGGGATAATTACTTCAGTCACAAAATTTCTAAACAGGTTAGAAATACATTAAGGAAAGAGATTTACAACAAAGTAGAAAAACTTTCACTAAATTACACAGAAGCAGTAAATACTGGTAGTCTTCTTGTGATGAATTCTTCATCGATTGTGAACATCGAGTTTTATTTCAATAAGTTTGTACCACAGATGTTTGCGACATTATTTATAGTACTTAGCTCGTTTGTGATTTATGGGAAGATTCATATCTTACTATTTATAGCAATGTTATTACTATATCCACTTATTCCTGTGTCTATTATGATTATTATTAAGAAGTCGAAAAAGGCTAATAAAAAGAACTTCAGCGATTTCTTAAGTTTATCTGAAGTATTCTACGATAGATTATCAGGTTTTACAACGGCAAAAATTTACGGTAAAGAAGATAACGTAGCGAGTGATGTTGATACTCGTAGTGCGAAATATAGAAAATCAACGATGGCGTTGCTTCGTCACCAACTTAATTCTATTAATGTGATGGACGCTATTACTTATATTTCTATTTTTGTTTTATCGATCATTGCTATTTTTGCGGTAAAAGATCAGAAACTTATTGTTTTCGTAATCGTAGCTTCTCTAGAATGTTTCAAACCGTTACGTGCTTTAGGTGGCTTGTTCCATATTTCGATGAAAGGGAATGTTGAGTTAGATAATATCTATAAACTTCTTGATCATCCGGAACAAGAAAAAGATGAGACTATCGAGGTAGAAGCTGGAAAGAATATTGTTCTGAACAATGTAAGCTTCTCTTATGGAGAGGAGACGATTTTAGAAAATATTAATATGATATTTAAACCTGGTACGAAAACAGCATTAGTAGGAGAAAGTGGAAGTGGTAAGTCTACTATTATTAAACTAATCCTAGGTTTAAATTCTAACTATAGTGGAAATATAAAATATGACAACTTCAATATCGATAGTATTCCTACTAGAGAGATGGCTAAGATAACAACACTTATTACTAATGATAGCTACTTAGTTAAAGGTACTGTAAGAGAGCATTTAAGTGTTCGTAAAAATATCACTGAAGAAGAAATGTACAATGCATTAGAAAAAGTTAATCTTAGAGATTTCGTAGAAGAACACGGCGGTCTAGATTATGAGCTTGTGATAGGAGCTGCGAATCTTTCTGGAGGTCAAAAACAAAGATTACTTGCAGCAAAAGCAATTTTGAAAGATTCTTACTTATATATACTTGATGAAGCTGTATCGAATATTGATGATTACAGTAAGGAAATCGTACTTAATGCCTTCGATTCAATTAAAGAAGGGAAAATTATCATCGTTATTTCTCACGATTTAGAGACTGTGACAAATGCAGATAATATCTATGTTCTAAAAGATAAGAAAATTATCGAAGAAGGAACACATGATGAGCTGATTGAAGAAAATTCTCTGTATAGAAAATTATTCACAGATCAACAACAACTGAAATCAAAATTTTTAGCTAAGGAGGTAGAGTAATGACATCATTAAGAGAATTAAAACAACTGCTAGCTATTGCTCAGGATTTTAAACGTCCATTGCTTAGAGCAACTTTATTCGGAAGCTTAGGACACTTGACACTTGTTGTATTTACCTACTTCATCTCGTTATTCTTTTTAACAAAAATAACAACAATAGCTGTAATTTTATTTGTAGTAATCTTTGCTTTAGCCGTGTTAAAAGGATTATTCAGCTATACTGAGCAACTTTTAAATCACTACGTAGCGTTCAAAGTATTACATGCTTTACGTGTTAAAGTTTTAGAAAAATTCAAACGCATATCTGTCGACAGTTTTACAAAAAACACTTCAGGTGATTACATGACGATGATTACGACTGATATTGAATTATTAGAAGTGTTCTATGCTCATACGATAACACCATTTATGATTTATATCGTACAAAGTTTAGTGGTTAGTTTCTTCCTATTATTCTTTAGCGTGAAACTAGCATTAGTAGCTTTAATAGTCTATATCGTAATCGGACTTGTGTATCCATTAAGTTTTAGAAATGTGGGGCAAGATGTTGGTGAAAATTATCGCCGTAAACTAACTCAAGTAAACAACAATTCATCAGAAGAAGCTTATGGAATTTTTGAAACATTACAATATGGAAAAATCGATGAAGCAAAACGTAATATCGATATGGAAACTGAAGAACTGACAAGAAGTTCATATCTAAAAAATAAATTTTTAGTAGATCTGAATGTTCTAAATGTTGTAACTTATAATATCGGGGTGTTGGCATTTATCTATGTGGCATCTTCACTTGATAGTCAGTTCGTAACTGTATCATTAGTTGCGATGTTTATCGTATCGTTTATTCCTATTTTATACATGGGGAACCTTGCTTCAACGTTAAGTCAGACGATGGCGAGTGGAAAGAGATTTTTAGAGCTTATGAATACGCCGGAAGAAGCGGAAAATAGTGGAGTAGTTGTTGATTTTAACGAACTTAAAGTTGAGAACTTAACATATCGATACGCTGATAATACTGTAGTAGATAATTTAAGCTTTGATGTGAAAAAAGGTGAAGTTATCGGTTTAAGTGGACCTAGTGGATGTGGTAAATCTACAATAGCGAAGCTTATTATGAAATTTATCTCAGATGAAAATATGGAAGGTAATATTACTATCGATGGTGTTAACCTTAGAGAGATAGATAATCGTTACTTTAGAGAAAATAGCTCGATAATTCTACAAGATAGTTACTTATTCAATGCAAAAATTAAAGATAATATTACATTCTTCGAAAAAGATTTAGATAAAGAAGAGTTGGATGCATCTTTAAGAAAAACTAATTTAAGAGGTTTTGTAGATAGTTTAAAACGTCGTGAAAATGAAATCGTTGGTGAGAGAAGTTCGAACATAAGTTCAGGACAAAAACAACGTTTATCAGTAGCGCGTTCATTTTACAATGACAGTAAACTTCTGATTCTTGATGAAGCAACGGCAAACATCGATATCTTTAGTGAAATCGAAGTGCTAAAAGCTTTAGAAGAAAGTAAAAAAGATAAGATAACAATAATAATTTCACATAATAAATCAACATTATCAATCTGTGATAAGGTAATTAGATTAGGTGAATAGTAAAAAGAGGAACTTGGAAAATACCAAGCTCCTCTTTTTCTTACCTTGTTAAGTTTTTATAAATTTGTTGTTTAATAAATTGTAGATCATGCTCTTCAGTAGGGCAAGGAACATCTTCAAAAAGAATAAATCTTTGAGCTGAGTAGGTCATGATAGGTCCTGCGAATGAACGAATAACTTCAGCTGAGGATAAGCCCTCGTTAATTTCAGGATTATTTTCTTTATGTTTTTGTAATATGTCTTTAAAGTTTATTTCCGCAAAGACCACTTTTAAAGAATCGATAAGCTGGGCTTTTAGATTCTCGTTCGTTAATATTTCTGAGAATACTATTTTTACAGTGTTCTTATTTTCTTTTAGGAACATCATACGATCTTCGACAGCATAACTGATTAATTCTTCAAGTGAATTAGTATTTTGAGTTCTTTTTAGAAAATTTAAAAATAATTTAGGAATAATAGGGACTATTATTGAATATAATAAATCTTCTTTAGTTTTAAAGTATTTAAATACTGTTGCCTGACTAACGCCTGCTTCTTTAGCAATTTGAAGCGTAGATGTTCCATGGTATCCTTGTTTTGCGAATAATTTAATCGCAGCTTCTATTGTTTTTTTCTTACCAGGTGGAAAGGTTTCGGCATGAGATATGCTAAAGTAAGATTTTAAGATATTTTCAGTCATAAGAGTCTCCTATTATTTTTTAAACTTTTCTATATCGTTTTAAGCCTAGAATATTAAGTATTATTAGAAGGATGCAAAGTGCAAGTAGAACTATGATATCAGTTTTAATCGCAAGAAGATTTTTACCTTCTAAAATTATTTTGCTTAAACCATCACTAGCATACGTAACAGGTAGGATTTTACTAATATAGACAGCGATTTTCCCCATGCTCTCAACAGATACTATTCCTGAAAAGAACATTTGCGGAATAACTATTATTGGAACGAACTGCATAATTTGAAATTCTGATTTTGCAATCGTAGAGATTAGTAAACCTAATGTTAAGGCAACCATTGCTAGTAATACATTAACTATTATAACATAAAACGGATTTCCAGCAACTTCAATATTTAATAAATATATAGATGATAGAGTGACGATAATAGTTTGAATTACAGCTAATGAGCTATAAGATAGTACATATCCTAGGACAACTTCGCTTCTTTTTACCGGAGTTGCTAAAAGTCTATCTAGAGTTCCGCTAGTACGTTCTTTTAGTAGAGCCATTCCAGAGATTAGAAACACGAAGAAGAATAGGATATAGCCGATTAAAGTAGGTGCAACCTTATTAAAAAATGTTGAATCTGCATTACCGTAGTTATAATATTCTTTAACTTCAGGCTCTTGTTTGTTTTCACCTAATTTAGGATTCACTTTTTTTACAATTTCTACCAAGTTTTTTGCTTCTGATGCTTTTATAGAGCTTTTTAAAACTTGTTGAGCTTGCATAGTTTTAGTAGAATCTATGTTAGCGTGAGTTACTGTATAAGTATTGTTATCGTAAGAAATTACAGTATCAATCTCATTGTTTTTTAATTTTTCTTCAGCAGCTTCTTTTGATTGATATTCTTCTAGATGAACGCTATCGATATCTTTCATTACAGATACGACACTTTGAGGAGTGTTTACAGAAGCGACAGTAATTTCAGAATTTGTATTTGCTGAAAAGACTATGCTGATTAGCCACATTATAAAAATTGGAGCAACGAACATCATTGCTAGAGTTCGTTTGTCTCTAAAAAATTCTTTAAAAACTCTTTTTGAAATAGTTAAAATTCTCATTTTATTTTTCCTCCACTTTTAAGAATACTTCTTCGATAGTAATAACATTATTTTTTTCTTTTAGATTTTTTGGTGTGTCAAAATCTATAATGTCTCCACGAAGAAGAAGTCCAACTTTGTCTGTAAGTTCTGCCTCATCCATTACGTGAGTCGTTACTAGTATGCCAACACCGTTATCCCTTTGTTTGAATAATTCTTTCCAAATGTTACGGCGAAGACTAGGATCTATGCCGACAGTAGGTTCATCGAGTATAAGTAACTCGGGGCTACCGATTAATGCAATAGCGAGTGAAAGTCTGCGTTTCATCCCACCTGAATAATTCGATACTAATTTTTTCAAGTGGTCGGTTAGGTCGACTATTTTTGCCACATAAGCTATCTCTTCTTTTAGTTGTTTTGAAGGAATGCCTTTCATTTTGCCGAAGAATTCTAAATTTTCATAGCCGGTAAGCATTTCATAAAGGGCATCGCTTTGTGCCATATATCCAATATTAGAAAGAATTTCTCTTTTTGGCATTTTGTTATCTAGAACAAGGGCTTCACCTTTATCCGCTTTTTCCATACCGAGCATTGTTTTTATTAATGTTGACTTTCCAGCTCCCGAAGGACCAATAAGACCGACAATTTCACCTTTTTCTAGGTTGAAATCAATGTTGTCAAGTACTGTTTGATCGCCAAAGCTTTTTGATAATGAAGTAATTTGTATTAATTTTTTCATAAGAATCACCTTTCTATTTAGTAGTGAGTAATCACTCACTTTATAATTAAAAAAATATAGCTGAGATTATTTGAGAGATATTAGTTCACCTAATATTTTTAGAACTGTGATTAATAAGGCATCGTTCACGATAGGTGCTAAGAGATATCCCATTAGAAATAAGATTTCAAACCTCTAGTGAGTAGTCGCTCACCTTACGTTTAATATTATAGTGAGTAATTACTCACTTGTCAAGAAGAAAATTTAGAAAGTTATGATAAGGGGATGAAAATAAGTATTCCTCTGTTATTGTGATTTTTGAGATATTTATTACAAAATCTTATAATATAAACTTCATTTAAGGTCTAGTAAGTACAATATATACAAAATATGTGATATAATATTTATAAAGTCAGAATAATAAAATATCAAAAATAAAGTCAGGAGGAATTTATTATGATAGATGGATTAAATAAATTATGGAATAAATTTCTTAATTTTTTAGAAGATAAAAAGATGTATAAATCATATGAAGGAGCTGTAATTTCTGGAGTATGTAGTGGTTTAAGTGAAAGATTTGGAATAAGTGCTAGTTTCTTACGAGTACTATTCTTATTAGCGAGTATTTTCTCATTCGGTAGTCCGATATTGATATATATACTGTTATCGATAATAATGCCGGTAAAACCGATGAAAGAAAACTACAGAAAATCAAGCTATATCGATGGACGTGCTTGGGAAAAATAAAATAAATAAAAAGTTCTAATTGATTATGTGTCAATTAGAACTTTTTTCTTATTTCACTGCATTGATAAATCTAGCTGCAATTTCTTTTGGACGAGTGATAGCTCCACCAACTACTACGCTGAATGCACCTGCCTCATAAGCTGCTTTTGCTTGATCAGGATAGTGGATACGACCTTCTGCGATTATAGGTACAGAAATAGTTTCAGATAATTTTTTGATAAGACCTAAATCTACTTCGTTTGGTCTATCTTTTGTATTTTCTGTATAACCACTTAATGTAGTTCCGACAAAATCAAGACCGATATTAGCAGCATTTACACCTTCTTCGAATGTAGCAATGTCTGCCATTAAAAGAATGTCAGGGTACTTGGCTTTGATTTCTGCGATAAAATCACTGATTGTTGTACCATCAAAACGAGGGCGTAGAGTACAGTCTAAGGCGATTATTTCACAACCTGTTTCTACAAGAGCATCTACTTCTTTCATAGTTGCTGTGATGAATTGTGACATCCCTTCATAACTTTGTTTAATAATTCCGATAACAGGTAGGTCAACTGTTTCTTTGATTTGAATTATATCAGTAACTCCTTGTGCACGAATACCAACAGCTCCAGCTTCTTTAGCAGCTAGTGCCATAAGTTTCATAATTCCACCTTCTTCGACATATAGTGGTTCTCCAGGTAAAGCTTGGCAAGAAACGATAATTCCGCCTTTGATTTGGTTTAATATTTTTTCTTTTTTGTTCATAGTTAGCTCCAATCCGATGCTTAATCTTTAATTGTTAAGCTGTAGTATTTGTAATTTATAAAGATTTTTACGTATTCAAAAATTTTACCGTCTGCAAAGTAGGTGTACCTATCAAATTCGAAGCATGGTTCACCGTCTTTAGCGATAAAATTGGCAATTTCTTCAGGAGTATCAACTATAACTTGCATAGTTTTTTTAGACTTTTCTTGGTGAATATCTATGCGATATTTTTTTCTAATCATAGTAGCTAGTTCTTTAAAACTATCGATATCATCAATATTAACATCAGGTAAATATTTTATTGGAATATAGTTAGTTTGGTGAGCCCACGCAATATTACCGATATATTTTATACGAGCTACTTTTAGAAGTTTTTGATTTTTTAATTTTAATTTTGAGCAAAGCTCTTTATCTTGAATAATCTCAGCTTCAATAACTTCAGAATGCTCAGATACTGATTCTTTAAAATTTTTATGAAAGTTATTATTTTCTGTAACAAAAACTTTTTTATTAACTAATGTTTTGTTGACAAAACTTCCTTTACCTTGAATTCTAAAAATGTAGCCAGCAGATTCTAGTTCGTTCAGTACACGCACGGCAGTAGTACTACTAACATTATATATTTCTTTTATCTCTTTTTCTGTATAGAGTTGTTCACCTTCTTTAAAAATACCGGTTTGGATTTTTAAAATGATGTCATTTATAATCTTTTCGTATTTTTTCAAGTTGATCCCTCCTTGATTTAATATATATTTATCAAAATTTAATGTGTTAACTTAAATTTATATTATCACTTATAGAGAATTTTGTAAAGAAAAAAATAAAAAAACATTAGAAGAAATTTAAACGGTTGCAAAAAGTATAAATTAATGTAGAACAGAGCTTTGAAGTTCTGTTGGAAAATGGAAATCCCTCCTTACTATTTAAGTAAAGAGGGAATAAAGTTTAATGTTTTATTTTTCTACAAATGGGCTGATAGCTCCGTATAGAGCTGCGTCATTTCCTAATTCAGCTGCTAGGAATTTAGTTTGGTTGTTTTCAATTGGGTGTAGTTCACGTACTTTAGCTTCAAGTTTATTTAATAAGTAATCTCCTTGAGCAGAAACAGCACCACCGATTACAATGTACTTAGGATCTAGGATACATAGTAAGTTAACAATACCACGAGCAAGTTCGAATAACCATTCGTCTAGAACTTTTAGTGCACTTGTATCTTCGCGTTTACAAAGGTCGAAGAATTCGATAACGCTAAGTCCTTCGTACATTTCAGCTTTGATTTTTCTATCTAGGGCGATAGTAGAAGCGCGTTGTTCGTAAGTAGTTTTAGTGTCGAAATCATAAACAGATTGTCCGATTTCACCTACACCGAAGTTAGATCCGAAAGGAAGACTGTTTAAGTAGTAAGCCCCGCCGATTCCAGTTCCTAAAGCCATACAGAATACTTCATCTAAACCTTTTGCCCCACCAAGCCATTGTTCACCAAGTAATGCACAGTTAACATCGTTATCTGCGTATACTGGAATACCTAATCTATCTCCGAAATCACGTTTGAAGTTTGTTCCAAGATAGTTCTTAATAGTTGGAGCTGCACGGATTACTTCCATATGAACATTATCAATAACACCAGCTGCAGAAATACCAGCTGCAGAGAAGTTATAAGTTTCACGAATCTTACTTGCGATTCTAAACATTTCATCAGTGATTTTAACAGTTACATTGTCAGGTGTTTTACAAGTTTCGTAATGTACGATTTTGTGATTCTCATCGAATACAGCAAATTTAATGCTTGTTCCACCAATATCAATACCTAATAACATAATATACCTACTTTCTAAATAAAGATATTTTTATCTTTAATGTTGTTGATTTTAAGATTTTTATACAACGATATATTACCATAAAATTGGTATTTTGAAAACTGTTTCTTGCAAAATAATAAAAGGTATATGCTGTATAAAGAAGAGTAATTAGTGTATAATGAATTTGAAATTAGAATAGTTTAAGGAGAATAAAATGGATAAGATAGTTTTTTTAGAGCCTGTATTTTGTGAAAGAATATGGGGTGGTCGTAATTTAGAGAAGTTTGATTTTTCTATTCCACAAGGAAATATTGGAGAAGCATGGGTGATTGCTGCTCATGATAATGGTAGTTCAAAAATAATAAACGGTGAGTTAGCAGGGTTAACATTAAAAGAAGCGTATGAGAAACAACCTAGTTTATTCACTGAGAAAGTATATGATAAGTTTCCTTTACTAATTAAGATTTTAGATGCTAGCGATAATCTATCAGTTCAAGTACACCCTGAAGATGATTATGCACGAGTAAATGAGAATGGTGAACTAGGTAAAACTGAATGTTGGTATGTACTTGATGCTAAAGAAGGTGCTAAGTTAGTATATGGACATACTGCTAGAACAAAAGAGGAGTTCAATGATAAAATAGATCGTGCACAATGGCAAGAGTTGTTCATAGAAGAAGAAGTTAAGGTGGGAGATTTTTTCTATATTCCAGCAGGGACACTTCATGCGATAGGAGAAGGAATATTAATATATGAAGTACAGCAAAATTCTGATACGACATATCGAGTATATGATTATGATCGTGTCGATAAAGATGGCAATAAACGTGAACTTCATATAGAAAAAACAAAAGATGTAAGTAAAGTTCCGTTTGAAAAAGTTACCACAAGCCCTAAAGAAGAAAAATTAGAAGGTGCTACAGTAACATACTTAGCAGATGAGAAGTACTTCTCTGTGTTTAAGGTCGAAGTGGAGGGACAAGTTTCTCTAGAAAAAACTAAAACAGGAAATCTATTTACCGTCCTTAATGGTAGCGGAAGTATAGAAGTAGATGGCAACAGCTATGATGTGAAAAAAGGCGATAGTTTTATTTTAACAACGGATTGTAGTAAATATATGTTAAAAGGAGATATGTTCTTAATAGGGAGTTATGATAGATAAAATTAAAATGAGATTATCCAGGTGAGAGAGATAGTTTCAAAATTAAATATAATATATATATCTATTAACTAGTGAATATCTATTTGAAGTAAATAAAAAACTCGTAGATGTTTTATTAGGAGCTAGAAGCGACTTTATTAAATCAAATTTTAAGAAATAATGATTAATAAGTCGCTTTTTATTTTTAAACACATTAAATTTTAATGTATTAAATAGATGATACAAGGCTAGACAGATTATTTATAGATAGAATATAAATGTATAACAGAGATAAACAAATATATTGATTCAGATATAATAATAAAATCAATAGTTAAAAGGTTTTCAAAAAAAGTAGAATTTTATAGGTTTTCTATTGACAAAATAGAGAAAACGTTTTAAAATATAAGTGTATTAAAATTTAATGTGTTAAATAAATGCACTAACTAAAAACAAATAACGGAGGTTATCATAATGAAAGATTTAAAAGGACTATATTCAGCTTTACTTATTCCATTTGATGAAAATGGTGAGGTTAAAGAAGAGGGATTAAGACAAGTAATAGAGCATAACATTAACGTAAGTAAAGTTGATGGTTTATATGTTAATGGAAGTAGTGGGGAGAACTTCTTATTAAATACTGCTCAAAAGAAACAAATTTTTAAATTTGTAAAAGAAGTAGTAGGGGATAGAGTTAAACTTATTGCTCAAGTTGGATCATTAGATTTAAATGAAGCGGTAGAATTAGCTAAATTTGCTACAGAATTAGGATATGACTCATTATCAGCAGTTACTCCATTCTATTACCCATTATCATTCAACGAAATCAAACACTACTACAAAACAATCATCGATGCTACAGATAACAGCATGATTCTTTACTATATTCCATTCTTAACAGGGGTTAAAATTAGTTTAGATCAATTTGCTGAATTACTAGAAGATGAAAAAGTTATCGGTGTTAAATACACTGCTGCAGACTTCTATCAATTAGAAAGATTCAGAAAACGTTTCCCTAATAAATTAATTTGGTCTGGATTCGATGAAATGTTAGTTCAAGCAGCTATCACTGGAGTAGATGGAGCTATCGGTTCTACATATAATGTTAATGGACAAAGAAGCCAAGAAATCTTCAGACTTGCTAAAGAAGGTAAAGTTGCTGAAGCTTACGAACTTCAACATGAAGCAAACGATGTAATCGAAAAAGTATTAGAATTAGGATTGTATCAAACTCTTAAAGAAATCTTAAAAGTTAAAGGTATTGATGCAGGAACTTGTAAAAAACCTATGAAATCATTTGATCCAGCTAAATTAGCTGAAGTTGAAAAATTAGTTAAAGATTATAACCTATAATTTTTAAAATAAGGAGTAAAAAAATAGGGACTGGGGAGAGGAGAATTTCTCCTCCTTCCCAATTATTAGAAAAAATATTATTAGAAAAAATATTATTAAGAAAAAATAGGAGGGGAGTACCATGGATAAAATAGGATTTGGTACACTTAACAGTATAGTTTTAGCGGTTTATCTGTTAGCTATGCTAGCTATAGGGGTGTATTTCACTAAAAAAGCGGGTGAAAGCACGGACGAATTCTTTAAAGCCGGAGGAAATATTCCATCTTGGGCAGTAGGATTCTCGATTTATGCAACAACATTATCAGCAATTACATTTATGGCAACACCGGAAAAAGCATTTAACGGTGACTGGACATATGCAGCAGGGAACTTTTCAATTATCGCGATTATTCCGATATTAATTCACTACTATGTTCCATTCTTTAGAAAATTAAATGTAACGACAGCATATGAATATTTAGAAGAACGTTTTAATCCTAGTGTACGTGTAGTAGGAAGTGTGTTATTCTCACTATTCCATATTGGACGTGTAGCTATCGTTATTTATTTACCAACAGTTGCTATTACATCGGTATCAACACTTAACCCATTCTTAGTATGTGCGGTTATCGGATTACTTTGTGTGGTTTACTCATTCTTAGGAGGAGTAGAAGGGGTTATTTGGACAGACGTTATCCAAGGTATTATCTTACTTGGAGGAGCTGTTTTAGTAATTATCTTAGGGGCATACCACGTAGGTGGATTTGGACACATTACTCAAGATGCTCTAGCAAATGGTAAAATTGTAACTGCTGAGAAATTTAGCTGGTCATTAACCGCATCTACTATTCCAATTATCTTCATTGGATCAGTGTTTAACAGTTTACAACAATATACAGCTTCTCAAGACGTAGTTCAACGTTATAGTACTACAGAGTCAGTTGAAGAAACTAATAAATCACTTTGGACAAATGGATTATTAGCATTCATCTCAATTCCAATCTTCTACGGAATGGGAACAGTTTTATACAGCTTCTACAAAGGTAGCCACGCTGTAACAAAATTACCAGACTTCATGAACGCTGAAGTAGTAGGTAAAGCAGCTAATACAACAGCTTTAGTACCTTACTTCATCTTAACTGCGTTACCTGCAGGGGTTGCTGGATTAGTTATCGCAGCTATTTTAGCGGCCGCTCAATCAACTATCGCATCAAGTTTAAACTCAATTTCAGCTTGTATCACAGTTGATATCAAACAACGTTTCTTTGGATTAAGTAAAGATGCTAAACAAGACGTTCTATTAGCTCGTATTATTATCATCGTAGCGGGTGTATTAGGAACAATCGCAGCATTATACTTCGTAAACTCTAATCAAAAAGAAACTTGGGATTTATTCCTTAAATATATCGGACTTCTAGGGGTGCCTTTAGCTGGTACATTCGCACTTGGTATCTTTACTAAACGTGCAAATGGAGCGGGAGCATTATTAGGATTATTAGTAGCAGGACTTGTATGTTGGTACATCCAAGACTTTACAACTTATGCTAAACAAAGTCCATTTATATTCTCTGGATTCTCATTCTTAAGTGCATTGGTATTCGGTTATATCTGTAGTTTCTTCTTTAAATCTACTAAAAATATTACTGGACTTACTATTCACACTAAAGATCATGAATACGTAAAAGAAGCAAAATAATAAAGTCAGATTTCAAAATATAACAAACTTATAGAATAATCCTCGACTTAGCGTTGAGGGTTATTTTTGTATGGACTTTTATGCAATAATGGTATTTGCTAACATAGAAAATAGAGATGTAAATAATTGAATGTGTGAAGATGATAAATTGTCTTTCTTGTTGTTAATGAGATATAATTAAAGAAAAATATATGTCAGGAAGATAAAGAGATGGATTTAGTAAGAGAAAGAAAACTAAATTATGAGATTAATATTGTTAGAGATGAATTGGAGTTTCAATTATTAACAGTTGAATTCGAAGCCGTAGATTATTCAAAAATTCATGCGGAGATTGTCGTAAAAAAAGTTAATAATAAAGGATTTATACTAGAATTTCCAGATTATGAAGAAGTCCCTAGGAGTTTTTTAGGCCTTATGAATTATTATGCTTTAGGCTATAGTGCTGCAACATTACACATTAGAGGAGATAGGGGAAGAAGTGAAAATAAACAGCCGGCTTCGATATATTTTCCTTTTCTAAATAATAATAACCGAGAAGACTTATATTATAATTATGCCTATCAAGATGGGATAGATTTTGTGAATATTTTAAAAAGAGAATTTCCGAATTTAGAGGTGAATGTTGTTTCTAAAGGGCAAGGTGCTACAATAGGAATCGTGGTTTCAGCTGTAGGAGAGTCCGTGGATAGGATATTTATCTCGAATGTGCAAAATTTTGATTTTAAATATATTTTTGATAATAATATTGATGTTGGAGTTTATGAAGGGATAAGAGAATATGCACGTAATTATCCAGAGAAAGAAGAGTATCTGTTGACGAGATTAGGGGAAATAGATATGATACAGTATTGTAATGAGGTTAATGCAGAGGTGTATTTTGGATACTCGAACCTAGATGAAAAGAATATTGTTATTAATAAAAAATTAGCAAGTATGTTTAAACGAAAAGAAGTGACTGTCTTTGATTGTGAAGAAGAGAATCTTCATGTGAAGTTGTTGGAAAAGTGGTTGCTTAGGGATTTAAAGCTAGGAGTCGAATAGAGAGAAAACTAAAAAATCCGAATCTAATAGTTATATAAAGTTATAGGAAACATGAAGGTTTTACATATAAATGTATATTAACATATTAGACTCGGATTTTTTTATTATTTAAGTTTTTCTATTTCTTTAGTTAGTAATTCTTCTGTTACACCCCCAGCAATTCTATTTCTGATTGTACCATCGCTATTGATGAAAATATGTGTCGGGAATGAACGAATTGCGTAGTTTATGATGAAGCGGTCGTTAACGTCGAAAAGAACAGGATAAGTCACGCCAAGTTCTTTTGCTTTATTAAGGATTACATCTTTACCTTTGTCTTGAGGACTTTGGTTTTTAAACTCAGAATCGTTAGGAGAAGTCATCGATAGGAAGACAACATCCTTATTGTTTTTTAATTTTTGGTAAGTTTTTTCTAACTCTGGGATTTCTCTCATACAAGGTCCACACCAGCTTGCCCACATATTAATGTAAACTTTTTTCCCTTTAAAATCGCTAAGTTTTACAGTTTTTCCATCTTTATCCATAGCTGTAAAGTCAAAAGCTTGGATAGCTTTGTTCTCGCTAGTTGAAGATGTTGTAGTTTGTTTGTTAGTTTCTTCTTTCTTATCAGAAGTACTAGAACATGCACTTAAAATTAGAGCACTACTAAGAAGTGTTGCGCTAAGTACTGTTAGTTTTCTCATATTATTTTCCTCCAATTCAAATCACAAGTTAAGAAAAATATCTAGTTAGAGAGATAAATGATCCACTCAGAATTAATATACCGATTAAGATAAGGATAATACCTGAGATAACTTGTGTGTATTTTAAAATGTTTGTATGTTTTTTGAATAGTTCTAATAATTTTGAAGCGAAGAATGCAACAAGGATAAACGGTAAGATAAATCCTAAGCAGTATGCAAGAATTAGAAGAACACTCATTATTCCAGTATGACTAGATGCGTACAGGAAAACACTAGCTAAGATTGGTCCAATACATGGTGTCCAAGAAAAGCTAAAAGTGAACCCCATTAAAAAAGCAAGAATGGGAGTAGTTTTATTTCCTTTTCTCTTAACTTTGTTTTTTATTGAAAATTCTTGTTTTAAGAAGCCTATCTTAAATACTCCTAGTTGTAATAATCCCATGAAGATGATTAAGACACCGCTGATGATTTGCAATGTTTTAATGTTTTCATTTAAAAATATACTGATAAAACTAGTTGCAAAAGCTAGGATGAAAAATGTTGAACAAATACCTAATACGAATGATAGTGTATTTGTAATAGTGTTACGTTTATTGAAGACTAGTTCCCCGCGTTCATTCATTTCTTTTTTTCCTGCAAGAATACCGATATAGATAGGTAATATAGGTATAACACAAGGAGAAAGGAATGATAGCAGTCCCTCTAAGAAGACAAGAGTCATTTTTAAGGAAGAACTAGCTGTATTAAAATCTGTCATAAAACCCCCTAAAGTAAAATTTAAAATTACAGGTTTACTATATAATAAAAACGCTTAAAATGCAATTTAACTGCTTATAGATTATAATTAATATTACGAATTTCACATAATGTAACAGGGAATTATCGTTATTATTACAAAACTGTTACAAACCTTGAAAAAAGCTATGTTTAACCATATAATGATATTATGTCAAATTTTAGAACGTTGTTCAGTAAGTATTGAACAAGTTTGATGGCGTTTATAGAGAAAAATAATTAAGATAGAAATTAAAAAATTAGAAAATAAAAATAGTATTTATAACGTAGTATAGATGAGTCATTTGACTCAAACCCAATTTTAAGGAGATTAAGATAAATGAGTAAATTACAGAAATTAGTAGCCGCTACGGCAATCGTATCAACAGTAGGAGTAGGATTATCACAAATCGCAGATGCTGATACTTATACAGTAAAAAAAGGAGATACTCTTTGGAATATCGCGGTAAACAACGGTACAACTGTTGAACAACTTATGCAAGATAATAACTTAACAAGTTCATTAATTTTCCCTGGAGATAAATTAACTTATAATACAACAGTGGAACAAGTAGCTCAAGCGAAAGAACAAGGATACTACACAGTAGTATTAGGAGATACTTTAGGAAAAGTTGCAAATAGATTCGGGATTTCAGTAGACGAACTTGTTAAATTAAATAACATTGAAAATCCTAACTTAATTTATGTTGGAACAGTACTAAAAGTTAATGGAAATGCAACAGCAAAAGCTGAAGTAACAGTGCCTAAAGCAACTGTATTAGAAAATACTTCTGAAAAAACAGTAGTAAAAGTTGACCCAGTACAAACTGTTGCACCAAAAGCTACACAAACAGCGACTCCAGAAAAAACTGAAGTTAAGAATGAAACTCAAGTGGCAGCACCAGCTGTAGCAAAAGTTGCAGAAAAACCAGCTGCAACGCCAGCAGTTGCTACAGTAGCTCCAGCTGTAACATCTAAAGCAAAAGCACCTGTAGCTGCAGCAACAACTCAAGCTTCTTCTTCAAATAAAGGAGCTGCAATTTATCAAGCAGCATTGGCTCAGTTAGGTAGATACCAAGATTGTACAATGTTAGTAACAAATGCACTTAAAGCGGTAGGAATCAATTTCCATGATTGGCCAGCAGGATATATGAGTTTAGGAACTGTAGTTCCAGCATCTCAAGCGCAACCTGGAGACTTAGTTTACTATGCAAACGGTGGAACAGGATTAGCTCACATTTCTGTTTATGCAGGTAATGGGCAGGCTGTTCACGGTGGATGGTTAGGAAACCAAACTGTTCTTAACTCTGCAAACATAGGTAGTGGAGCAGTTTACATCCGTGTAAGATAATTAAAGAAATGAATAAAAAGAAGCGATTAGTTGTCTAATCGCTTCTTTTTATAATATTTGTAAGACTTTAGTCCAATGAAATTTACTGTCTAAAAGTTATTATATTTAAATAATTATTAATTAAAAGATCCCCAAAAACTTGTTCTTTCAGTTCCATTGTGAGTTCCTGTAGCTATATAATGACGATCATTTGAATATGAGATATAACTAATCCAAATAAATCCCTCTTTTATAACGTAGCTATCGTAGTAGACACGTTCACCATTATAATAACTGTTTAGTATTTTTCCCAGCTTACTCGGTTTATTTCTAACATTTATAGATGGTACCTCTACAGTAAAGCAGCCGATTTCTTGAATTCTAGTCCACTCCTCATTAGAATTGTAACTGGGTCTAATAAAACCTGCAAGGTAAGTGTCACCACGACTCATAATACGTGCAATACCACCACGTTCAGGTGTGCCATCAACATTTTGTTCTACAGACGTGATAAGACCATCTTCTATCTCTATAACTATACCGACATGACCGTATTTATCCCAATCGCCCCAATGCCAAATTGCAATATCCCCAGGAGCTATTTCAGTATCTCCTTTAAAATATCTTTTCCAGCCCGGAGGAATGGGGTTAGTTAGATAATCGATGGCATTACCATAGATTTGAAAATCGGCAAAATTCTTTATATATGCCATTGTTAAATCAACACATTGTGCTCCATACATTCCGTCCATGTCTATCCATTTATAGACGTTATCCTTTGCCCAGTTAACCATTGTTTGTTGACTTGTCATAATAAGCACTTCCTTATTTTAAATTATTATTTTATATTAAGATTTAACTTTGTTTCTATGATACGAGTAAGTTCATTTAGGCTTTTACCTATATTTTGTAAAGTATTATCTAATTTTAAGAGGAAAAACACTGCGACAAAGATAGGGAAACCTACAGTATTGATGAAATTTAGTATGTCCATAAAAAAAGGTGCGGCTTGGACCGCACCTCCCTCCCTTCTATTATTGAAGTTCGCTTACTTCACGAGTAGTGTAAGTAGCTTTTTTAAATCCTGTAAGAGTATGTTTATCATTATTTAATACTTTCGTGTCGATAATTTTTTGGGCGACAGCTTCTACAGTAGCTTTGCTTAAATCATCCTTTGGAAATGATAAAGCAATGTGATAAGTTTTTTTATTATCGGTATTAAAGTAAATGTTTAATTTTTTTTCCATAATTGTATTCTCCCTTAAAATTATAGTGATTCTTTTGTACTTGTGACAATATCGTCAATATTTTTAGCGATAAGTTTTTTTAATTCTTCGCTAACTTCTTTCAGAGCAGTATCTTCAGCAGTAGGAGAAACCTCAAAGTTATAACTTTTAACTACGTGTTTTTCCCCTTTAGGTTCGTTATAGTTTAGATGTAAAATTTTTTTTAAAATTTTCATAATAAAAATCTCCCTTGTTTATATTTATATTATGTCTTTGGCCTCTGACACTAAACATATCGGAAATAATAGAGAATATTTCTCAAATGAAAAATAGTGAATGTATAGGCGATTGTTTAAGTTAAATTTTATTTGAATAAATTATAATAAAAAAGTAGTGGAAATATATAAGAAATAGTATTATAATATATTAGAAACAAAGGAGGGAATACAATGAAAGATAATAGATTATTGAAAGTATTATGGGGAATTGTATTAGCTATTTTTTTATGTAGTGCCTTATTTATAGGTATAAGTTATTTTTCAGGTGGAGATTCTAGTAGTAAGAAAAAAGACAATGAGACTACTTCATCAACAAAGGATAAGAGTAAAGACAAAGATAGCTTAAAATCTAAAACAAAAGAAAAAAGCGATGAAGAAAAATATAGAGAGAATAAAAACTCTAATGATTCAGAAAGCTCATCTTCTTCAACTACATCTAAATCGGAAAGTAGTAAATCAAGTAACACGAATAACACAGTAGCTAATACGCAAAATAATACTAATAATAAGAACAATAGTAATAACGATAATAGCAGTAATAGTAATGATACTAATAACAATACTACAAAAGATGCTAATAAAGAAGTAACTAAAGCAAATGGTGGAGCGGTAGCCCCAGGAACATTTAATAATTCAGAAGACGCACATAATTATGCTAATGAGGAAATAAACAGATTAGCAAAAGAGAATAAAAAACATTATAGTTATGTATTAGATAGAGATAGTAAAGGTAAAGTTGTTGTAAAAATAACAGAAGAATAATATAAAACTCATATCCTCCTTTAATAAAGGGGATATGAGTTTTTATGCTGAGAAAAGGAATGTTAAAGGTAATAATAGGAATTAGAAAATTTTAGTAAAATATCATAAGAAGTGGTATAATGTAGGGCGAGTATAAAAATAAAATTTTGAAGATTTCGCTAGAGAATGTAAAAAAGAATTGTTGAAAAAATAATGGAATAAGGAAATGTTGATTTTTAGAATAGATAGCTAATATCTTTTAGAATAATAAACTTGAAATAAAATTCTTGGTTTTAAACTGAAAAATAAAAGAAATTCTTGATAATTTTAATACTATTTAGCATATTAAACTAAAAGTGAGGTGGGAAAATGAGAATTGGAATAATCGCGGAATTTAATCCATTACATAGTGGACATAGATATTTAATAGAATGCGCCAGAAAAATAGCTGATGAAAATAATGGAGAGGTAATCTGTGTAATGAGTGAATTTTTCACTCAAAGAGGTGAAGTTGCAATAGTGGATGGATATACTCGAGCTAGAGAGGCTGTGAGAAGTGGTTGTGATGTTGTTATTGCACTGCCTTATCTCGGGAGTGTTGCATATGGTGACGATTTTGCTAGAAAAAGTATAGAGATATTATCTGGTGCTGGAATAACACATTTAATCTTCGGGACTGAAAATGAAGATGTAAGTATACTCGAAAAAATTTACACAAAACAACAAAAAATAGATAAAGAAGAATATAAAAAATTGTTAAAAATAGGTCTTAATCATGCAAAGATTAGTAGTGTGCTATATGGATTAGAAAATAATAATCCGAACTTTAGTTTAGCATATAGTTATTATAAAGCTATTAGAGAAGCGGGATTAAATATTCAAATGATACCAATAAAAAGAGAAGGTCAAGGTTTGAATAGTACTGAGATACAGGAAGAAGAGCATCTTAGTGCGACGGCTATAAGGAATAATATAAATGATAAAAAGATAGAAAAGTATCTTTCTAAAGAAATGCTTGCTGATTTGAAAAAAGAAAATATAGCATTAGAATCAGAGTTGTTTCCATATTTGAAATATAAAATTTTAACTCTAGGAAAGGGGGGAATCAAAAAAATATATGACGTTAGTGAGGGTCTAGAGAATAGAATCTATGAAGCGGCTCTTAAGGTAGAAAATTACAGAAATTTAGTAAAAAAGATAGCAACAAAAAGGTATAGTAACAAGAAAATTCAAAGGGTGTTACTGCACATATTGACAAATACTTTAAAAGAGGATTATAAGGAGAATTTCTCTACTAACAATTTTAGAGTACTAGCTGTGAAAAAGGATAAAACAGCCATTATTAGAGAGATTAATAGGGATGATAAAATTATCCTTCACTCACTTTTGAATAGTAAAAATAGTATGAACTTTGAACAAGATATTAAAGTAGCTAGAATATATGAAATGCTATTTAATAACAAAGATATTTTTAGAGAAAATATACAAATAATAGATTAATATTAAACAGAGAATGAAGAGAAAATATTCTCTGTTTTTGTTATCGATAAGTGAAGTACAATTTATGTAAATTTTAAAGAATTAATAGTAGTTGACATAAAAACTTTAACTAAAATTTATGTAATTATATTATGATATTTGATGGTATATAATATTTTGTGTAAACAGGAAAGTCAAGAGGAATAGTAAAAAAGCCATAGAAAAAAGAGACTCCTAGGTGTAAAATAAAGTTATCCACAATTTAAAAGAAACAATAATATTACTGTATAAAAGAGAAATAGGTGAAATAGTAGAATAATTATATGGATACTACTATTCACCACAAACAATAAGTGTTATAACTAAACAATTAGATGAAAAAGTTAAAGAGCATCATTCAAGAAAAATAGCAAAAGATTATGCGGTAGTATATGCAGATTCAACAACACATATTAGTGTAAAAAGAGAAACAGTAGGAAAAGAAGTACTACATATATTAATAAAAATAACAATAAGTAGAGAAAAAGAAATTTTATCATATGAATTATTTCCAATAGAATCATCAGAAAACTATAGAAATATGTTAGAAGGATCTTAAGAAAAGAGGTTTAAATAAAGTATTATTATTTGGCATAGATGGATTAAAAGGAAGAAGAGCCATTATAAATAGCAAACTTTATTTAAAGAATTATATTATTTTTACATAAAAATCTTGATATTACCTAGCTTAAAGGTGGTTATAAGAATACAAAAAAATCTAAGTAACAAATATTGATGTTACTTAGATTTTTTTATTTATTATTTTGCTAAATTCACAGCTGCTTTATTATTCTTGTTGTAAGAGATGTAAGTAAGAGTTAAGAATATTATTCCTAAAATAACTAAGATTAATATTGCACTGTTGTAAATTCCATTTGTTAGTCCTCCTAGAACTGCTTGTCTAACAGCGGTATCACCGTAGAATACAGGTGTGAATGGGATTAGACCACTGTATAGAGATGGTAGCATTTCTTTAGGGAATAGTGGTGTAGTTAGAACAAATTGTAATGCTACGAATCCAATGCTAATCGCATTACCAACTTTTCCAAATGTGTACGATAGGAAGTGTGTTATTAGCATAAACACGATACTTGAAAGCATTAATCCGAAGAAGTACATTCCGAAGTTTTGAACTTTAAAGTCAAAGAATAAACTCATTGCTACTACTTCTATGATTGTTGCTAAGATAGCGAATGTTGTCATTGATACTAGTCTTGTACCGAATAAGCTGTTTGTTGATTCTCGGTATTTTGCTTTACGAGCTGGGAAAAGAATGTTGAATGCCGCAGCTGCGATAAGTAGTCCGAATACTAAGAAGAACGGTGCCATTGCGTTACCGTAACTAGTTTCTTCTGAGATGTCGCTGATATTAGTTTTGATTGGATTAGACATCATGTCTACATTTTTATCTCCAGTTTTGGCTGCTGATAGTTTATCGGCTCCACTAGAAAGTTTATCTGCTAATACTCCAGAACCATCTTTAGCTTTTTCTAGTCCAGAAAGTAATTCAGGAGCTTTAGCTTGCATGATAGTTAGTGCACCAGATAGTTTAATAGCACCATCTCTTGCGCTGTTAACTCCATTGATAAGTTCAGGAGCTTTAGCCTGCATAGAAGAAAGTCCGTTGTGAAGTTTATCAGAACCATCTTTAGCGCTGTTAACTCCGTTGATAAGCTCAGGAGCTTTGGCTTGCATAGAAGAAAGTCCGTTGTGAAGTTTATCAGAACCATCTTTAGCGCTGTTAACTCCGTTGATAAGTTCAGGAGCTTTAGCCTGCATTGCAGAAAGTCCATTGTGAAGTTTATCAGCGCCTTCTTTAGCACTGTTAACTCCATTGATAAGTTCAGGAGCTTTAGTTTTCATAGCTGATAATCCATTGTGAAGTTTATCAGAACCATCTTTAGCACTGTTAAGTCCACTTAATAACTCAGGAGCTTTAGCTTGGATAGCAGAAAGTCCGTTGTGAAGTTTATCAGAACCATCTTTAGCACTGTTAAGTCCGCTTAATAATTCAGGAGCTTTAGCTTTCATATCAGTTAATCCTTGGTAAAGTTTCTTACCACCGTTATCAAGTTCTTGGATACCGATGCTTAGTTCAGGAAGTTTAGTCTGAAGTTTGTTAAGTCCTGCATTGATTTTTGCATTTCCGTTGACTAGAGCGTCGATTCCACCGGTTAACTCAGGAAGTTTTTCGTGAATTAATTGGATACCACCTGAAAGCTGATTGAATCCTGCTTGTAATTCAGTTCCTTTGCTTGCTAGAGTACCAACACCTTGTGCTAGTTCTCCAGTTGTTATTGATGTAGTTAGTGAGTTAACTCCGTTAGTGTAAGAAGAAACACCTTCTTTTAATTTTGGAGTAGCACTTGCCAATTGGTTAAGTCCATTTACTAACTCACCTGAAGTTAGAGATGATACAGTTGCGTCAACTCCGCCTTTATATTGATTGAATCCTGCGATAAGAGTAGGAGTTTTTTCATTCATTATCGTTAGACCAGCTTTTAATTGACCACTTCCAGTTGCAAGTTGGCTAACAGCTGATTTAATGCTTGAGAATCTGCTGATAGTTCCTTCAAGATTAGCTGCAAGAGAGTTTACATCGAATTTATCAAGTTGAGTTTGAATGTAGTTTAATTTTCCTACACGGTATTTCATACTTGAGTATTTTGATGCAGCACTGTTAATAGCTGAAGTAAGTTCTGCTTTTACCTGGCTATTATTGTTGCTACTATTTTGAACAGTAGTAGGTTGTGGTGCTGGTGTAGCAGCTACATCACTTTTAGCTGCAGAAAGAATTTGAGCTTTTTGCTCAGGTGTTAATTTCATTGATGCTAGTGTTTGTTCCAGTCCTGAGAAATTAGTAGTAGGAGCTGGAGTAGGTGCAGCTGGTATAGTAGTCGTAGATTGTGTATCTATACGACTTACAATTTTTTTAAGACTTTCTATTTGAGCACCCAAATCTGTGAAAGCACTAGATAGTGGATTAAAGTTAGTTCTATATGTGATTTTTAATCCTTTTAGTTTGTCTAATGTAGACGTTAGGTTAGATTTTTTAGCGGCTAAGTCGCTGTCGCTAGGTAAGTTAGAATTTAGTGCATTTAATCCAGTGTTGATTTTATCTGCTCCATCTACTAATTTCGGTGTGCTTTCAGAAAGTTTAGCAACACCGTTACCTAATTCAGTACCACCTGCGGCTAATCTATTTAAGTCATCTTTTTTAGATGCTAGCTTAGAGTTGATTTGAGAAATTCCATCTGATAATCTGTCAATGCCGTTGTTAAGTGTAGCACTTCCGGCGCTAAGTTTTTCTAAATTACCTTTTTTAGCTAGTAGTTTTTCATTAAGAGTAAGTACTCCGTTGGTATATTTTAAAAGCCCTTCTTTAAATGCTTCGCTTCCTTTGTGTAATTTATCTATTCCATCTGTTAGCATAACGCTCTTAGTTTTGAATGTATCAAAACCGATAGTAAGTTGGTTAGAACCTGCAGTAAGTTCGTTTACACCAGAAACTAGTGCAGCTTTTTTATCATTTAATGTGCTTAGGCCACTTGATAGTTTTCCGGCTCCTTCTTGAAGTTGAGAAACTCCGTTACCAAGTTTTGCACCACCTTCGCTAAGACGATTTAATCCAGCAGAAAGACGACCAGAACCATCGGTAAGTTGGTTGATACCATCGCTCAGTTTCGCACCACCTTCGCTAAGACGATTTAGTCCAGTAGTTAGGCGATTAGAACCGTCAGAAAGTTCATTGATACCATTACCAAGTTTCGCACTACCTTCGCTAAGACGATTTAGTCCAGCAGAAAGACGATCAGATCCGTCAGTAAGTTGATCGATACCACCACTTAGTTTAGTGCCACCTTCGCTAAGACGACCAAGTCCAGCAGAAAGACGACCAGAACCATCGGTAAGTTGATCGATACCACCGCTCAGTTTAGCGCTACCTTCGCTAAGCCGACCAAGTCCGGCAGAAAGACGACCAGAACCATCGGTAAGTTGATCGATACCACCGCTCAGTTTCGCACCGCCTTCGCTAAGGCGACCAAGTCCAGCAGAAAGACGACCAGAACCATCGGTAAGTTGATCGATACCACCGCTCAGTTTCGCACCACCTTCGCTAAGACGACCAAGTCCATTGTTCAGCTGGTTCGAAGCATCGGCTGCTTTTTGAAGTGAAGAACTAATCTCAGAAAACTTACTGTAGAGAGTAGCTGTATAAGTTTTTACAACTTGATCTTTAACGGTATTTGTTAAGTTGCTCGCTACAGTTTCCATGATTTTCTCACCGTTTTTACTCTTAGTAAAGTTAGTAGTAAAGTCGATGTTCATTTTTTCTGGACTATCGTTTGATAAAGATGTAGCATTTTTAGAGAAGTTTTGTGGTATTGTAACTACCATGTAGTAGTCTCCTTCTCGTAATTCTTTATCGGCTGTATCTTTATCGACGAATTGCCAATTTACTTTTTTGTTATCTTTTAGTTTTTCGACCATTGAATTCCCGACTTCTAGAGTTTTTCCATTAAAATCTACTTTTTGGTCTAGGTTAACAACTCCGACTTTCATGTTTCCGGTATTGTCATATGGATTCCAAACGGATTTTAGGAAAGTTCCTGAATATAAAACAGGAACTAGAAGAACGGTAGCCATGGTAGCTTTTAATCCTTTGCTCTTTAAAAGGCTACTAAATTCTTTTTTTATCATAATTCCTCCAAAGAAATTTCGTCGGCGAAATTCCATTATGTTAATTTTGATGGGAGTGACTCAAAAATCGTGATTTCGAAGAAATCAATTTTGTCGAGTCGCTCCTACTTTAGATATTCTACAACTTTATATACTAAAAGTCAAAATATTTTAAAGTAATAGTGAATTATTAATATTTAATAATAGAGTATATTAGATATAATGGAGATAAAAATTATAACTTTTAAAATTAATAATTAGCGAATAATCTATGATAATAATGGTATTTTTATAAAAGGGGAATTATTCTTTAAACTTATAAAAAGATATATATTACTTAAAATAATTTTATTAAGTATTAATATAAATTATCCTAATTAACAAAAAAATAGTTCACTATTCACTTGTTATTTAGAACAGAATTGGCAAAATAGAATTTTAAAAATAGTATATTATATTTATTGTGTAAAAAAGGTAGAAATCCTTAAAAATGGATAACTACCTTTGTTTTAGTGTTAAGTTATGCTAATGCGTGTGATATTTTATGTTCCAGTAGATTGCTAAAACAATTTTGAGCATCTTTTAAATCCTTTGTATCAGGATGTTTTTTAGATTCTTGAACCATATCAACAAGGTCTGGCGTAACTTTGTGAATAAAATTAGGATCACGCCAAGTAAGAATTTTGAAAACTATCATAACCTTTGGATCGACCTTACCTTGACAGACGAAAGTTTCGTGTATTTTATTGTTACGCTCTTCCATAAACGCGATATAATTATTAATAGAATCATCGGCGTGATAATGTTCACGTGGAACACCACAAGTTAGAAATAGAGCGACATCTTTACCATGTATTTCCTGTTGATCGATAAAACGTTGCATATTTTTATTGGCGTTAGTTTTATCTGTCCAAGCACCTAGAATATAGAAATCATATTCTTTTTCTAGTTTTTTTCGTTGTTTTTTTATATCAAGTAGATCTACTTCTCCTTGATCTTTTATCTGTTCGTAAATAGCTTCAGCTACTTTTTTAGTATTTTTTGTTTTACTAGAATAAGCAAGTAAAATTTTCATAATAAGCCTCCTACCTAGGATGTTGGAATAATATTTCTAAAAATTAAACCTATAATAATTAAATCCATATAACTATTATAACAAAAATAAAACTAGTTTTAAACCGATAACTGAAAATAATAATCAATTATAAAATTGGATAGAGATAAAAAATAAAAAACTTGGAAAAATAACTGGGTACAATTGAGATTCTGTTGAAAAAATATGAAAAAATTCATAGTTTATGATAAAATACTAATTGATAATATATAAAAATCAAGTTAAATAGTGATAGGAGAAGACAATGGAAAAATTGTTTGCGATAACGAGTTATGCATCGTTTATTGTATACCATATAGAAGCTATGGATAAAGTAAAAATTCCAAAGACTATGATAAGAGAATATATTAATCTTCAAAAAACAGTAGGGAGTTTTCCTGAGGAGATAAACTATGTAAGTAGTTTTTATGATGTTAGTACAGGAAGTAGTGGAGCATTATTTGAAAATACTAATGAAGGGAATTATATTTTATCTTATACAGGAACAAATTTTTATTTTGATAGACAGAAAGATATGTATGCTGATGTAGTTGGTATTTGTTTGGGACAAGCGGAACATATGTTGTCATGTTATAGGTTTTATACACGTATGAAGAAAAAGTATGGTGATAATATTATTCTAACAGGGCACTCATTAGGTGGAAGTATTGCACAGCGTGTTGCGATTGAGTATGATGTACAGCAAAGTATCGTTTTTAATGCAGCCCCGATATATTTGGTTGGAGGCATAGATATTTTTATGGATAAGGAAAAAGACAGTGAATTGTACACCGTTCGCATGAAGAACTATCTTAGAAATGTAAAGAAAACAGCTATTAAGAAGGCGATTTTTACAGGAAATGTAAAGAGGGTTGTTTCTGAATATGATATATTTACGCGTATATCAGAATTGCTGTCTATAGG
The DNA here is from genome assembly GCF_053758945.1 of Gemella parahaemolysans. NCBI lineage: Bacteria > Bacillati > Bacillota > Bacilli > Caryophanales > Gemellaceae > Gemella > Gemella parahaemolysans. Next base: position 124,771 of record NZ_JBSMTP010000003.1, on the reverse strand, counting down.
TTATTATGTTGGAGATGAGATTATTGTAAAAGATGCTGGAATGCATGGTATTAAGAGTTTTTTAGATATTTATCAGAAATCTTTTGGTAGTTCGTTTGAGAAGAAAGACAATGACGAGCTTTTGTCACTGGAATATAAAGACTTTAGTTTGGCTGAGGTGGGAGTTCTAAGTAATTTCTCAGAAGAACGTATAGTAGAGATAGAAAATAGATTGAATGAACTTTTAGCAAGTGATACTGTAATAGATAATTTGAATAAAAATCCATATAATGTTAATTTTGAATTTTTCATAAGGGCTATATTAGATAATATTGCGAAGAAAAAAGAAGAACTATAATAGATTCCTTGTCTGACGTTTTTGTTAGATGAGGAGTTTTTTATAAGATTATTGGAGTTGTTTGTTATGAGTTATAGGATGGGGTTGATACGAAAGTACTAAAGTGTGTATGATAACTCACGCTCTTTCGCATAACTGATAGAGTGTTAATCGTTTGCTTAAAGTTGTAACTTAACTGGAAAAAATGATATAATATTGATAACTATGTATATTCTTATAGTGATGAGGAGATACAGGGTGAAAAGATGAAAGTATGCTCCGAAGAATATTTTATAAAAAATATAAGTAGGAATATATATTTAATACTTAGTATAAATCTAAGGAGGAAGAAAATGGCAGAATATAAAATACTAGTGGTCGATGATGAAGAACCGATTGCTAATATATTAGAGTTTAATCTGAAAAAAGAAGGGTATGATGTAATTGTCGCAAATGATGGAGAAAAGGCGGTAGAACTTGCTTTTAATGACAATCCAGACTTGATTTTGTTAGACTTGATGTTACCTAAAAAAGATGGAATGGAAGTATGTAGAGAAGTACGTACCAAAAAGAATATTCCAATTATCATGCTAACTGCGAAAAATAGTGAAATAGATAAAGTTCTTGGACTTGAATTTGGAGCGGATGACTATGTAACAAAACCATTCTCAACACGTGAGCTTATGGCTAGGGTTAAGGTAAACTTGCGTCGTGTTACTAAGCAACAAGAAGAAGTTGTTGAGGAAAAAAATGGTGGAGATCTTGTGATTAAAGATATCGTTATTTATCCAGAAGCTTATGTTATTAAGAAAAATGGTGAAGAAATCGACTTAACACGTAGAGAATTTGATTTATTCTACTACCTTGCACAACATCGTGGACAAGTTTTAACACGTGAAAACCTTCTGCAAACGGTATGGGGTTATGATTATTTTGGTGATGTGAGAACTGTGGATGTAACTGTAAGAAGACTACGTGAAAAAGTAGAAGATGATTCATCTCAACCGGAATATATTATGACACGTCGTGGTGTTGGTTACTTTATAGGTGAAGAGTAATGAATTTTTTTGGAAAGAGATTTAAGAAAAGATTCTTTTCATCAATTCGAACTAAGTTCGTAATAGTTTATGTGTTAGTTAACATAATTTCATTACAACTTATCGGATTGTTCTTTACAACGCAACTAAGAAATAGTAATGTAAATACATTTGAACAAAATATTATTGAACAGGAAAAAATTCTGAACTACCATGTTCGTGAAGAGTTGGAAAAAGTTAGTAGTAACGGAGATAGTTCGAAAAATACAGAGGATAATACCGGTCAAGATGAATCAGCGAAGAGTAATAGAGATTCAAAGAGTGGGATAGCTAAACTAGTTAGTGAATTTAATATTCAAAAGCTATTATTGGTAAATGTTATAGATAATGATTCAAAAATCTTAGCGACTTCTTCAAAAAATGGTAATGATGAGTATCTTGCTAAAAGGTCGTTTGATCCGTTGGTAAGTCAGGTTATAAAAACAGGAGAGAGTACTAAACAAATTCAAAATAATGCTGATAGTAATAAGCGTGTTTGGATTTATGTAAGTCCCGTAAAAAAAGATAATGAAGTTGTCGGTGTAATCTCGATTATGGCAGATATAGAAAGTGTTTATCAAGAGGTAAGTAGTATTTCGAAAATCTTCCTAGTGGGAACTATTTTATCAATTTTAATTACAACTGTTATAGGGTTTGTAGCTTCAAAAACTGTAACGAGTTCTATTGAAAAGATGAGCTCACAGGTTAAGAAGATGGCTTTAGGGAATTATGGGACTGTAGTCGGAATAGACACAGATGATGAGATTGGAGATTTGGCAAAAGTGTTTAACCAAATTTCTAAGAGGATTGAAGAAGAGCAGGCTGTTACTGAGACTGAACGTAGAAAGCTTGCGACGATTATCGAAAGTATGATGGATGGAATTATTACGACAGATAATAATGGTAAAATAATTCTGATTAATACTAGTGCGGAAGATATGCTAGGTGGTCGTGATGATGAAATCTTTATAGGAAAAGATGTTCTGAAGATTCTTAATATCACTGAATATGAAAGTATAGAAGAGATATTAGAGGCGGAAGATAGCCTTCTTATAAATACCTCGAAAACAGACGAAGAGCTACTTTTACGAGCTGAGATTTCTAAAATAGAAAAAGAAGACAAGGAAGATTTAACTCAAATGTCGACGGAGTTGGAAGGGTATATTATTGTTCTTTATGATGTAACAGATCAAGAACGTCAGGAAAAAGAAAGACGCGAGTTCGTATCTACAGTGTCTCATGAACTTCGTACTCCGCTAACAACGATGAACAGTTATATCGAAGCATTAGAAGAAGGTGTTCTTGAGGATAAAGAGCTTGCACCGCAGTTTATCGATACTATTCATAAAGAAACTACTCGTATGATAAGAATGGTAAATGAATTAATGCAACTTGGTAAGATGGATATTAAGGAAGAGCATTATGAAAAAGAATTTATCGATATTAATAAAATGCTTGAACAAATTTCGGATAGATTTGCCTTAACGCACCCTGAAAAAAACTTTATAAAGCATATTCCTAAGAATCCAATATTTGTAGAGGGTGATCAGGATAAACTTACACAGGTATTTGATAATATTGTAAATAATGCGATAAAATACTCTCCTAACGGTAAGAATATTACAATAAGGGTAAGACAGAACTATCACCATAATAGGGTGAGTATTTCTATTAAAGATGAAGGTGTAGGAATTCCATTAGTCCACATTGACAAAATCTTTAATAGATTCTACAGAGTTGATAAGAGTAGACAAAGGAGTATGGGAGGAACAGGTTTAGGATTGGCTTTAGCTAAGACTATCGTGGAGGCCCATAAAGGTCGTATTTGGGCGCAAAGTAGAGAAGGTTATGGAAGTATTATATTTGTAACACTGCCTTGTGAACAAATTGATGATGAATGGTTATAGAGGTAAATAATATGAAAAGTAAAAGGAAAGAAACTGTTAAATCAGTTGTGTTAGGAATACTAGTTCTAATGAGTTTAACTTTATCCTATCTTATTATTACTTATCAACCAGACTATGAGATTTTTACTAAGAGAACTACTCAAAAATCCATAGAGTCTGATAAAAATAGTCTTTTAAACTTTTTGATTCCTGATAGTGTAGTAAAAAACTATGAGGGATCAAGAGAAGAGCCGATAGTTCAAAATTCTATAACGAAGGTGGCAACTGTCGATGCCGTAAAAAACAAGAAAGTGTTAAAAAATTTACTAACGACAATTTCGGATAGTCAGAGTGTGGAGTCTAGGGTAAGAAACAGAAATATCGAGGATATTACATCGAATAATGTTGAAAAAATTATGATAAATTATCAAGTAACTCTAGATTCTGCCTTGGTAAAACCTTTATTCTTCTCGGAGGAGAATTCTAATATAAGTTTGGAATTTGATACGATAGTTTTACTAAAAGATAGACCGAATATGATTTATTTATACAAAAAAGATGATAAAAATTATCTACAAATCACTCTGAAGGATGAAATTTATGATAGGGTAAATAGTAAATTTAACGAGAAAAAACAAAATTACGCTAAGTATAGTTTAAATAATAGGTATATCTATTTAAAAGAGTCTGATGAAGATAATGTTATAGATGAATATAGTGCTGAAGATATTAGTTTAAATAGATTAGCTAAGGATATTTTTGAGAAAAAGGATAATCTTAGAATAAGTAATGAAGATGAAGTGACTGATGGCTATGGAATATTACGATCTACAAACAATAGATTAGTATATACAAATCCATCAAACGAAGGTGGAAAAGAAGTTGGGGCTACAGTTGCTATAAATAATACCATGAGTTTCTTAGGACTTGGATATGTGGGAGATACGGATTATCAACTTACTACTGCTCTAGAAGGAATTACTATTTTCCAAGAAGCTTATAAGGATTCGATAGCCTTTAGTAGAGAAGGTCACGCTGATATTATTTCTGAGGATAATAGTAGTGGAATATATAAGCTGACTTCGCCGAAGAGACTTACGAAAACTTATCTTTCATCAAGAGAAGCAGAACTTTATTCTGTTGAGAAGACTGAATATGTAATTAATTATCTTTATGAAAGAGTTAACCTTAAAGAGATAAGTGATATAGTTTTGGGTTATGAAAAGATTTATAATAAAGATAGAAATAGTTTTAGCTATGTACCAGCATGGTATGTAAAATATAATGATAGATATATGAGTTTTAAAAAATTAAAAGAGATGATTGACAAGGGAGAGAGACTATGAACTGGGGTAAGATGAAGACATTGTTTATTTACCTATTTGTCGCTCTTAATGCTGTCTTGTTAACATTTTATATATATACAGTTCAGAAGAATAAAACAGAAATAGTCCAGGAAAAGGAAATTATTGAACGTTCTATGAAAAATGACAATATAACTGTAGAAGAAAATGCAACAAAGCGAGATAATCTTGGTTATGTGAATGTTACAATTTCTGATTTGAAGGATATCCGCAAGGAAGAGAGTGGGCTAAAGTATGAAATTGAAAATGTCGATAAGACATCGGCTTTAAAAGTTAGTTCAGAAAATGCTATTACTAACGTAAATAAAGGTAGCTATAGAGCTGAGTTAGATTCATTCTTATTAGAGAAGATGAAATTAAGTGCGAACTATATTTTTTCTAGTTATAATTCAACAAAAAATGAAGTTATTTTTGAACAACAAATAGATAGTTTTAGAGTTTTTTCAAATAAAAATGCGCGAATTGTCTTTAGCGTTGAAAGTAATGGAGATATTAAAAACTTTGCTTTGACAAGTGTTTCAAATATAAGAAAAGATAAGAATGAAACGTTAGTTCCGTCTAGCCAGGCTATAAATAGGCTGTATCATGAAGATTTAATTCCTAAAAATTGTCGTGTACGAGCTACTTTAGGATATTATACATATATTTCTCAAACGGAAAATCAAGTATTGATACCGACATGGAATGTGGAAATTAGTGATAAAGATGGGCGAGTTAGTAATTACTATGTAGATGCTATTAATCTAAATGTATTAAATAGAAAAGGTTATAGCTTATAGATAGGTATATAATATTAAAGGAAAAAACTATTCATTACGATAAACGTAATGAATAGTTTTTTGTGTATTATTATTCAGATAAGTAAGATTTTAACATCCATACATTTTTTTCTAATTGAGTTTTTAATCCTAATGCTAAGTCTGAAGTACCTTGATCTTCTTCATCTTCAGCTACACCCATAAGATGAGTTAAGTCATTGATTAATAACTCAAAGTCGTGGAATATAGCTGCAACCATTTCAGAAGTTGTTTCTTTTTCAGTTGCTTCTTGGATTGTTGCGATTTCTAAAGCACCTTTAAGTGTTGAAACTGGGCGACCTCCAATAGCTAATAATCTTTCTGCAACTTCATCTAAAGATTCTGCTGTGTAATTATAGTAATTTTCAAATACTTCGTGTAGTGTGTAGAAGCTACGTCCTTTTACATACCAGTGGAAGCTGTGTAATTTTGTGTATAATACTGTTAAGTTAGCAACAAGTTTATTTAATTCTGTTGTACGTGTCATTGTAAATTCTCTCCTTTATTTTCTATTTATGATTAAATTATAGCACCATGAGTTACACGTGTAAAGTTTATGAGCTTATAAAAGTTATTGAGAATTATTCTCTAAAAAGAATGTTGATTTAGCAATGTTTCCTGAGGTGAAAAAATATAAGTGATAATCGATATCATATAAATACTAGGCATAGTTATTAATTTAAAAATTTGAAATAAACTTTATTAGTTGATAAAATAAAGAGCGAAAGGGGTAGAATCTATGGCAAGATTATGCATAATTTTAATAAAACTATATAGACGATATATATCACGTTATACCAAACCAACGTGTAGATTTTCCCCTACATGTTCAAGTTATGCTTTGGAAAGTTATAAGAGATTTGGGTTTTTCTTAGGTACATATTTAACTGTTAAGAGATTATTAAAGTGTCATCCGCTATATAAAGGTGAGTACTTTGATAATGTACCTTTATTTAAGAAAGATATATTCAAATTTGGAAGAAAAAAATAAAGAGGCCGCTAAGTTTGGGTGCCTCTTTATTTTGGGCGAAATTGTTATTTTAGATGAATATTAAGAATAATGATTATATTCGTAGAACTAAATGGGATTCTCTTAACGAAATAACTTTCTAAAATTTATCCACTTAAAGTATTTGTGAGGTAAATCCTCATAATTATCCACAAATGCAAAGTTTATATGTTATTTATCTATGCTGTTTTCAGTATTTAACCATGCTGTAATTTCGCCCATGAATCTATAGATATTTTTATAACCTGTTTCTTTCAGTTAAGATTTCTCTAATCTGCGTCTTTCTATAAGAAACAAAGCCGTAGTATAAAATGAATTTCTTATCTGTATCATCACCTAAAGATTTTAAAAATTCTTTTTTCTCTTCTTTTTTCACTTTCATTATAACATAGATGAATTAATATGGAAATAAATTATGCAATAAAATTTATGGTTTTTAATATAATTAATAGTGATTATTATCATCTGCTTTAATATGTAAACTAGTAGTTGTATTTCATACTATATAAAATATGATAATAAATTAATAAGTTTATTAATTTATTATCTATGCTGAATATCGAAGTAATTTTCATATTATTTGTGTAAAATAAAGACTCTGATGCTAATTGTCAGAGTCTAGTATTTAAAAATAATTTATTTTTTATTAAGGATAGTTGTAATTGATTTAAGTATTTTTAAAGCAAGTTTATCTTTTTTATTAGCTAATGATTTTGTAATTAAATTAGAAGTTTTAATTTTTTCTTCATTTTCTTTATTAGCTAACATTTTCTTAACGAAGTCCGGCATTTCAGGCTTTTCGCCATCTTTTTTGTTGGCTAACATTTTCTTAACGAAGTCCGGCATTTCAGGCTTTTCGCCATCTTTTTTGTTGGCTAATATTTCTCTAACGAAGTCTGGCATCTCAGGCTTTTCGCCATCTTTTTTGTTGGCTAACATTTTTTTAACGAAGTCCGGCATTTCAGGCTTTTCGCCATCTTTTTTGTTGGCTAACATTTCTCTAACGAAGTCTGGCATCTCTCCTTTTGGTTTATCCATTTCATTAAATGTTGTCTTCTCTGGATTATGCGAAATAAAAGGATTGTTTTTATTAGCTTCAATCGTTGACACAAGAGCATCTATTAGGCGAGAATCGTAGTTCGGCATAGGGGGTCTATGATAAGTTATTCCAAATTCCTCACAAAGTTCTCGACACTCAACATCGTTATCGAAAAGAACTTCGATATGCTCGCTGATAAAGCTAAGTGGAACGAATATATAATGCTTAGGATGTTCTTTTTGCTCTCTTAAGTACTCAAGAACATCAGGTTTAATCCATGGCATTCCAATATCACTTTCACTTTGCCAAGTATTCGTATAGTTTTCATTTTCAAGACCTATTTTTTCGGCTATAAGTTTTGTCATATCAAAGATTTGCTCTACGTATGGATCATTATATTTTAAAGCAATTTCAGGTACGCTGTGTGCAGAGAAAACTACTTTATAGCTATCTTCTTTCACTTTTTCAGTAATAATTTTTTTGATTTCATCTGCCCAGAATTCAATTAATTTCTCCTCTTTGTACCAGGATTTTATTATATTAAATTTAATTTTATCACTTTTAATAAATCTTTCGTAACCCATAATAGAGTAGAATGAATAGTGTGGTTCAAGAATTAAACAAATACATTCTTCTATACCATCATCTTCCATTTTTGAAATTATATTAGGTATATAAGGTGAAGAGAATTTATTGGCAAAGTATACTTTATATTCATCTTCTACAGATTCCCTTAAAAGTTCAACTTCTTTAAGTGTTATCTCTTGAAGGGGTGAACCATCAATGCGAAGATAATTTTTTAAAAGTAGATTAATTTCTTCGTCGTTAGGACGAACCCCTTTTCTAATATTTGTGAAAAATTTTGCTATACCCTCAAATGTGTATTCTTCGGGTGTTCCATATGTCATTACTAAAATAGCTTTGTTCATTTTTTAACCTCTCAAAATAGTCTAGTCATGTATAATTATATCATTTTTTGTACTAAAACACACGTATTATTAATCTATTACAGATAATTATTGTTAATTATAAACTAGTACTGTGTAAATAATTTTAAAATATATATTACTCAGTAAAATAAGTGATGGAATATACTTTAAAATTTAGAAATATTATAAAAAACTATTGCAAAAGTTTATAAAAAGTAATAATATAAAAGTTAACTTAAAAGTATACTAATTAGAGATTTTAAGAATCTCTAACTAGCTGAGGTAAAAAGGAGGAAATACTTTAATGAAAAAGAAAATAGTAGGTATGTTAACTTTTATTGCGGCAGTTGGTGGAGTTATATATATGAAAAATAATCCTAAATACAAGGAAATTGTTAGAAATGTAAAGACAGCGGATGCACGTGGTTTTTATGAAAAAATAATTTTAGAAAAAGACAAACTGGCCTTTACTGCAAAAGCAAAAATTAAAGATTATAAAATTGACTATGAGAGTATTAGAAATGTCGGAGAGAAAATTTATGCACGTTTAATAGTGAATAATGATGAAAAATTGAATATTGATACGGTACTTAATGAAAAAAATAAAAATGTAGAAGAAGTATCACATTCAGAAAAACTTGATGAATTATTAAATAAGTAACTTAGTAGATATTTCCTAGGAAATAAAAAAAGAATCCTCCATTACAGTAAGGTGATGTAATGGAGGATTTTTCATGGTTAAATTAATTAGTATCTAGTATTATGCAAAACGGCTACGAATACTAGTCGGTATTGATTTATAAACACTCTTAGTGACGAAGAATAAGAATGTTACTAAAGCACCTTTTAGTAGGTTGAATGGTACGATACCAACAGCTACGATTGTTTTCACATTAGTCGCGATGTCTGCTAAGTTCATAATATATCCATAAGCTGGAAGTAATACGAAGTAGTTAAGAAGTGACATGAATACTGTTATTGCTAGTGTTCCTAAGATTCCACCGATAATAGTCTTAGCAGTACCTTTTTTATAGAAAAGAACAATGATACTGATAAAAGTAAATTCTACCACGATATTAGCGATTGATCCGATTGGTTCATGTGATAATAAAGCGAAGTGTAGGAAGTTTTTTAAGAATGACACTAAAAGTGCATCTTTATATCCTAATAATAACAACGCCATAAATAGCGGTATGAATGTAAAATCAAATTTTAGAAATGGTGGCAAGAATGGCACAGCAAAACTAAAAAAAGATAGAAGTAGAGCAATAACTGCAAGCATCCCACTTAAAACTAGTGAGTGAACATTTTTTTTATACATTTAAAACCTCTTTCCTATCTTCATAGGCAATAAAATAGCCGCAATATTATTTTTGAAAAGGTGTATTTTAAATCTATAATTAGAAATAAAAAACACCACTTTAAAAACATTAAAGCGGGACTGAAAGGTATGAAAAATAAGCATTACACTGTACTTGGTACAACAAAAATACATACGTAATAGACTGCATGTGTAAGTTTATTTATTCTATATCTTCTATCATCCAGACTGTACTGTCGGTTTTGGAATTTCACCAAATCAGCTTTCGCTCGCGGACTTTAACCGCCGGTCGGGAATTTCACCCTGCCCCGAAGATAATTAAATTTATTATTTATAAGTTTATTATAAACTGAAGTTTCTAAGTTGTAAAGAGAAAAGGTTTAACTTTTTAAAAAATGATGGGAGCAACTCTGTTAAGTTGAGTTATTCCCATCAGATATATTATTTAGTTATTATTCTACTGTTACTGATTTAGCTAAGTTACGTGGTTTGTCCACATCTAGACCTCTAGTGTAAGCTGCGTAGTATGCGAATAATTGTGTAACTACGATACTTGCGATTGGAGCAAGATCTTCGTTTACGTTAGGGATTGCGTAGTCACCTTCGCGTGCTAATTTTTCTAATGTAATAATAAGAGTATTAGCACCACGGCTAGCTACTTCACTTACGTTACTACGTGTATTTAAGTCTAGTTTAGCACTTGTGATAAGAGCTACTACAGGTGTTCTTTCTTCGATAAGGGCGATTGTACCGTGTTTTAATTCTCCTCCGGCAAATCCTTCTGTTTGAATGTAAGAAACTTCTTTAAGTTTTAAAGCTGCTTCACATGCACTATAGTAGTCGATTCCACGTCCAATATAGAATGCATTGCGTTCTGTGAATAAGTTTTTAGCTAAGTCTTTGATAGTTTTTGTATCATCTAAGATTGATTCAATTGCAGAAGTAATTACTGATAACTCTTGCTCGATATCAAATTTAGGTTGTCTTGAAAGTTGTTTTGCTACTTCGTAAGCTAGTATGCTTAGTGTTGCGATTTGAGCAGTATATGCTTTAGTAGAAGCAACGGCGATTTCAACACCTGCGTGAAGTAATAATGTATAGTCACATTCACGAGATAGAGTTGAAGCATCGACGTTTGTAAGTACTAAGAATTTGTAATCTTCATTCACGCTACGTAATTTTGTAAGTACTGCACGAAGGTCAGCTGTTTCTCCTGATTGAGAAAGGAAGATGAACATCGGTTTTTTAGATAATAATGGTACGTTGTAAGCAAATTCTGATGCTAAGTGTACTTCTGTAGGAATACCAGCCCATTTTTCAAAGTAGTTTCTTCCTACTAGACCAGCATTGTAACTCGTACCACATCCGATAATATATAATCTATCCGCATCTTTTACGTTGTTGATAATTTCGCTATCAATATTAACATTATGTCCATCGAAGTAGTGAGAGATGATGTTACGCATAGTTCCTACTTGTTCATGTATTTCTTTAATCATGTAATGTTCATGGATACCTTTATCGATTTCTCCAGCGTTTAAGTTAGTTGAGAAACTTTCACGCTCTACAACATTATCTTCTTTATCTTCGATAGTTACGCTATCTTTCTTCACGATAACAAATTCACCATCGTTAATTTCTAAGAAGTTGTTAGTGTACTTAATCATTGCTAAAGCATCACTACCAACATAGTTTTTATTTTCTTCTCCTAGTCCGATAAGAAGTGGACTCTTATTTTTTGCTACATATAATGTGTCTTTATCTTCCGTATCGATTAAACAAAGTGCATAAGAACCTTGAAGTTTTGATACAGCTTTTTTGAAAGCTTCTTTAGTATTAAGACCGCGGTCGCTATAAACTTGTACTAATTGAACGATAACTTCAGTATCAGTTTCAGAAACAAGTTCTACACCTTTGAAAAATCTCTCTTTAAGTTCCTGGAAGTTTTCGATAACTCCGTTGTGAACTAAAATAAAACGTTTGTTGAAGCTTTGGTGAGGGTGAGAGTTAGTTGTATTAACTCCACCGTGAGTAGCCCAACGTGTATGACCAATACCTAATTCTAGGTGAAGTCCTTCAGGGATTAGGGCTTCTAAATTTTTAATGCGACCTACAGACTTAGTAACGCTAGCTTCTCCGTTAACAACACCAGCGATACCAGCTGAGTCGTATCCACGGTACTCAAGGCTGCTAAGTCCATCGATTAAAAATTTAACTCCATTTGCTTCTCCAACAAATCCTACAATTCCACACATATTAAAAATTCCTCGCTTTTTTCTTTAATTTATTTTTTATAGAAAGTACTATAAAAGTTTATATATTTGTGCTCGAAAATATTATACTTCTTGTATTTTATTATACTTAACAAAGTTTATGTAAACCTTAAAAGAAGGCATAATGAGCATATAGAGAGGTGATAATGATTTTGAAGGGTTTTAAAACTCAATATTGCGTTCCTTAACTACTGCATACGTTGTAGCTATAAGTTAATCGTTAGGTTTCTTGAATTAAAAAGATGATAAGAAACCTTATCGAGTAACTTAGACAACAGCTATTCAAAATATAAGGAATGAAATGACGAAATATTTTGCTAGTAGCCACTGTAAGTATCTTGTCGTCACTGTGTTCCTAGAAATAGTAAAGTGCACCCCAGCAGTAGCAACTAAAGTTTTTATCGTCATTCTTCCTTAAAAACTAAGTTGCTGTTGCATACGCTGCACCTAACTATTTCGTCGTCACTTCGTTCCTAGAAATAGTAAAGTGCACACCAGCAGTGGCAACTAAAGTTTTTTACGTCATTCTTCCTTAAAAACTAAGTTGCTGTTGCATACGCTGTACCTAAGTATCTTGTCGTCACTGTGTTCCTAAAGATACTAAGGTACACCCCATTGTACATTATCTAACGAAATTCTCTGGTTCCGAAAAAGCATCCGCCGAATTTTCGATAACTTTTTTCCTCGTCAACTAAATTCAATTTAACCTTTAGAACTTAGTTCGGGCGCTATAATTATAAATTCAAATTACCTCCTAATATTTTTAGTCGTACACATTATTATACTAGATGAAAGGAGTGTTGTAAACTGAAAGGATATATTTACATAAACTCAGATATTAAAATAAAGTATATGAAAATTTAACCTTAATTTTTAAATTATAAAAATATAAAATTGATTAATAAAAAACCTACTTACTTTTTTGAGTAAGTAGGTAATATTATTATTGTTGAGTGGCAGTATTTACTTCTTTAGCATTTTTCACTTCATCAGGTAGGTTGATTTCTTTTACAGTGTTCACGTTAGAGTATTTGATGTTTTGCTTAACTTTCATTGTAGTTGGAGTTGAAGTGTTTTTAGTTGCAAGCTCCATAGTTACTTCATTATTAACAGGTATGAAATCTTTAGTAGTTACAAGTTTAATTGAAACATTTTTGAAGTCAACATTATTGAACGCTTCAGCGTTTACTTCATTTCCAGAAGATGCATTAGCAATAGCAACCATAAGTTCTTTAAACTGATCTCCATTTCCAGTGTACGTTAGAACATAATTTCCGTTTTCTTCAGTTTTCTTGAAGTCTTTAGCAATTTTCTTGTAGAACTCTAATATTTGTTCTGAGTTTGCTATTTTTTTAAGTCCTTCAAATTGAGCAGTTATGTTGTTATTTGAGCTTTTAACCCATTCATCTTGACCAGTTGATTTAGCATATGCAGTACCGTCTTTAATGTAAAGATCTAAGGTTTGAGTTTGACCTTGGGCTTTAACATCAGTAGTTGCTTTCATAGTTAGTGGATCGATAATTAATGAACCAGTTACAGTATTTTCAACTGTTTGAGTTTGTTCACCAACTAAAATTTCAGAGCTGTTTGTTGCTACGAAATCTGTACTTTTTATGTTTTTAGATGATTCTACTGATTTATTAACGATTTGCTCTACAGAAGCTCCTGTGCCACAAGCAGCAAGGGTAACTGAAAGAATAACTGTTGCAACAAGTAATAGATATTTTTTTAATGATTTTGTCATGAGTTTCTCCTTAACGTTAATGAAAATAGATTATTTTAAGTATAAAAAAATCTATTTTTATAAATTTTAATTTTATAGGATTATTCTATCATAATATAACTTATATTACTACATTATAGGTTCATTTTTTAGATATCTGTAATAAATAATATAGGTTATAAATTAAGAAGAATATTTTTATCTAATATTTTTTATGAAAATAATAAAAAATCTATTGACTTGTATCAATGATGGATATATAATTATATCAAAGATAGATATATCGATGATTGATATAGATAAGGAATATCTCTAATTAAGTTAGGAGGGATAAAATGGCAAAGTTAAGCCCTTATGAAACGGGCGAATTAACGGATAGTATATTTTTTACGCTTCTAGTTTTAACAGAACCTATTCATGGTTATTTAATAATGCAAAAGGTAGCAGAAATCACTGATAATAATATTATTATCGGACCTGCGACAATGTACACGACTCTAGGAAAAATGGTTTCTGTAGGTTGGATTGAAGATAAAGAAATCGATAATTCGAAAAAAGAATATCATATTACTCCAAAAGGCATGGAAGTTTTGGAGAAAAATTTAAAACTTCGACAGTTTCTACTAGATGTGGCTAAGAAGTTTATAGGTGGTGGAAGTGATGAGTAATTATAAGGTGATACATACATTCGCTTTAACAAATAAGAGACTCATGAAAAAATTAGAAAGATATAGTGCTAAGGGGTGGCATTTTAAAAAGTTTCTGGGGTTCTTAATTTTACTAGAAAAAGGAGAAAGAACCGATTACAAATACGAACTGGTATATGATAAAAAGTTCGATGCTGAACGTGAAGACTTTTATAAGTTTAACGGTTGGGAAGTAGTTAGAAATGGTATTTTTTGGCAGATACTACGGGGCGAGGCTTCAGCAACTACACTATATACAGATAATTTGAGTGAAGAGTACATGTGGCTATATAGACTAAGATTTAATGGAAAAATCATGTTAGGATGCTTTCTTATAGCTTTGGTGGCGCACATAATAAATGAATTTTTAATGGCATCTGAAGTAATAGATTTTATTTTAGGAATGTTTTTTGGATTTGGTCTAGGACTAGGTGCTGTAAATATAGCGTTCTTTATAAAATATTTATTTTTAAAGAGAAGAAAGGATTGAATTTATGAAGTATAAATATGTTCCGGTATTTATAAGCTATGATAAAGTAGCGGATAAAATGAATCATCTTGCTGCTCAGGGATATGAATACGATAAAGAGGCTATAGTGGCAATTAGAATGAAGAAAGTCTCAGAAACTAGCGATAAGCAATATAAGTTTATCTTTGATAAAAACTTTACACCAGAGATAGAAGAGTATTATAAAGTAAGTGGCTGGAAGCTTTATAAGTTTCAAGTTTATAATTTGTTTAGACTTGCTGAAGGAACTTCGAGTTCTTATCCGATATATACTGATACCGAGACGGAATTAGAAATTGTTAAATATAGATTGTTAAGATTTATAGTTTTATTTATTTTAATAAATATAATAGGGGTATTGTATTTTACTAATATTAAATGGGTAATTAATAGTGGAATACCTGATGTGTTAGCCATGTTAATAGGTGGATTAATAGGTGGTATATTTGGTTACTGTATAGGTGGACTTGGAATGTTTTTACCGAAACATTTCAAGTTAACAAAAGAAATAAAAAATAATGATGAATAAAAAAGGGATTTAACTTTTAATAAGTTAGGAAATGAGGTAAGGGCTATGATTTTAGAATTTAAAAATGTAGAGAAAAGTTTTGGTAATAAAAAGGTTCTTAAAGGTGTCAGCTTCACAGCGAAAAGTGGGGTGGCTAATGGATATTTAGGACGAAATGGTAGTGGTAAAACTACAAGTTTTAGAATTTTGTTAGATATATTCAAGCCGGATAAAGGGGAGATTTTACTAGATGGGAAACCTTTAGATCACAGTAAGGTGAAAATTGGATATTTACCAGAAGAACGTGGAATGTATGACGGGGTTGGTTTAGTAGATCAGCTTACGTACTTCGGAATGTTAAAAGGTATGAAGAAGAAAGCAGCACAAACAGAAGCGAAAAAATGGTTAGAGTATTTCGAATTAGAAGATAATAAACAAGCATTAAAAACATTGTCTAAAGGTAATGCACAAAAAATTCAAATTATTCAAAGTGTTATGAACGATCCAGATATTCTTGTTTTTGATGAGCCATTCAGTGGACTTGATCCGGTGAATGTATCTAAACTAAAAGAAATAATTACAGATTTTATCAAAAAAGATAAACTTGTTATTTTCTCATCTCACCAAATGCCAGTTGTGGAGACGTTCTGTGAGGATATTAATATACTAGAAAAAGGGAAAATTACTCTAAGTGGTAATCTAGATTACATTAAAAAACAATTAGGACATGGGAAAATGATTTTGAGTGTTAGTGGTTTTGCGAAAGAGGAACTGCTTGCTAATCTTAAGTCTATACCATTAGGTATTGAATATTCATTAGTACCAGAGGGAGTGCTCCTTGATTTTAAAGAAGAGGGAGCTAAAAAAGAATTATTAGCAAAACTTGCAGGAAGTAGTTTTAATATAGAAGAATTTAAACTTTATAAACCTTCGTTAGAAGATATTTTTAAAGAACAGGTAGGTAAGTAATTATGAAAAATTTTAGTACAGTATTTAATTTTGAGTTTAAACAATTTTTTGCGAAAAAAGCGACGAAAGTTATTATGGCAATCTATTTTATTTTAGCTATAGGTATAACATTTGTTCCATCAATCGCTAACAGTAATCTTTTCAAAGGTGAGAGCAATGATAATTTTACACGTAGTGCATATGTAGTAAAAGATGTGAGTGTTCAACTAGATGATTTGAAAGAAGCTAAAAAATACGATAGTAAAGAGGCTCTAGAAAAAGATATTAAAGCTAAAAAATTAGATGAGGGTATTGTTTTAACTAAAGATAGTTATGAATATTTATCTAAACAATCTATCTTTAGTAAAGGTAGTAGTGAATTTAAAGAAGCTTTTGGAAAAAATGTAGAAAAATTAGTTTATAAACAAAATGGTTTAGACTACGATAAAGTAACTAACGTAAAAACACATCTTCCACAACCTGTACCTGTAAACGTAAGTGGAGATTCTGATATGCAGACGCAAGCAATCAATGTAGCAGTAGTTTATGTTCTTACATTTGTCGTTTATATGACAGTAATCCAATTTGGTAGTGTAGTTGCAATGAATGTTGTTAAGGAAAAAAGTAACCGTGCTATGGAGTTATTAGTAGTTACTGTAAGTCCGAGAACGTTAATTTTAGGAAAAGTACTAGCTTTGTCGGTTTCGGTACTTATTCAAATGGGCTTAATTATTGGTGGCTTATTCGCCGGGCTAAAAATCAATGGCTCTAAATATAGTGATAACATCAAACATATTATAGAAAATGTGGACTTAAAAGTCCTTGGTGTAGGGTTAGTATTTGCATTAACTGGATTTGTGATGTTTATGTTTATGTATGCGGCATTTGCTTCATTAGTTAGTAAGATTGAAGATGTTAACGGAGCCATAACTTTACCGATGTTAACATTTATGGGTGCTTTCTTCGTAAACTACTATATTATGGGTTCAACAGGAGATACTAAACTTGCAGAGATTCTATCATACGTTCCATTTACATCATATTTTGTAATGTTTACGCGTTATGCAATAAGCCACGTTTCTATACAAGAATTAGGATTATCTTATGGTATATTAGCTGTAACTACATTACTTGTAGCATTTGCAAGTGTTAGAGTATATAGATTAGCAACATTAAGATATGGTCAAAAATTAAACTTCTTCAAATTATTATTTGGGAAATAGAAAAATTACTGAAGAGAAGACGCAAAAAATTAAAATTTTGAGTCTTTTCTTTTTTATTTTTGTTGCATAAAAGGTTATAATTAAGTATAAAAAATTCTGTGAAATAAGGAGATTATTTAATGAGTGAACTGAAAAGAACGATAGGCTTTATGCCAGCTTTTATGACTGTAATAGGTTCGGTAATAGGTGCAGGGGTATTCTTTAAGGCAGCTGTAATTTATAAGACGACAGGTACGATGAGTTTAGGGCTACTAGCTTGGATACTTGCTGGTATTATTACTATCTGTGCAGGTCTTACAGTTGCAGAACTTGCGGCATCTATTCCTGAAGTTGGAGGGATGGTCGTTTGGATAGAAAGAACTTATGGAAAAACAGCAGCATTCTTATTAGGATGGGCGCAGTCGGTGATTTATTTTCCTGCGATGATAGCGGCTCTTGCTGTTATCTTCTCTACACAAGTTTTAAATTTACTAAATTTAGATAAGACTTGGCATCTTCCTATAGCTTTTGCTGCGGCAGCATCATTAATGTTTTTAAACTTTTTAGGCGGAAAAATTGGAGGAACGATTCAGACTGTAGCCACTATTTGTAAATTGATACCATTAATAGTAATTATTGCATTTGGATTATTTCAAACTGACTCACAACCGTTACAATTATTTCCTATAGAAGCGGGGAAAGATATTTCATTCGCTAGTGGATTAGGTGGAGCTTTACTTGCTGCGATGTTTGCCTATGAAGGTTGGACGAACGTAGGAAGTATGGCAGGTGAGATGAAAAATCCTAAAAAAGATTTACCAAGAGCAATTTTCCTAGGGCTTGCGGTCGTTATGATTGTATATGTACTTATAAATGTAGCTTATCTTATGACTTTACCATTAGATCATGTTGCGGGTAATCAAACTGTAGCCAGCGAAGTAGCTGCGAAGTTATTTGGTGGTATTGGTGGTAAAATTATTACGATTGGAATACTTGTTAGTGTATATGGAGCGATTAATGGATTCTCAATGGCTGGGATTCGAGTTCCTTATGCGATGGCGAAAAGTGAACAGATTCCATTTAAAAATGTATGGACGAAGTTGAATAAAGGTGCTATACCAGTAAATGCAGGATTATTACTTTTAGTAATAGCATTCTTAATGATGTTAACAGGTAGTTTTGATATGTTAACTGACCTATTAGTATTTGTAATGTGGTTCTTCTACACAGCAACATTCCTTGCAGTAATTATACTACGTAAAAAAGAACCGAAATTAGAAAGACCGTATAGAGTACCTTTATACCCAATAGTTCCTATAATAGCTATTCTTGGTGGGGTTTATACTTTAGTAAGTACTTTAATCTCACAAACATCATTAGCTATGGGAGGAATAGCTCTAACGTTAATAGGATTATTATTCTATACAGAATTACACAAGAAGTTTAAAAAATAATAAAAAAGAAACATCGCATATTAGAAAACCTAGTATGCGATGTTTTGGTATTATTTATTTCTATTTTCTAAGTAGTCTGCAATTGCGGCTACGTCTTTGTCACCACGTCCAGATACGTTAACGATAATTACTTTATCTTTATCTAGTTTTGGAGCGCGTTTAATCACTTCTGCAAGAGCGTGTGAACTTTCGATTGCTGGGATAATTCCTTCTGTTCTAGTTAATAGAAGTAAAGCATCGACAGCTTCATCATCAGTTGCGCTTACGTATTCAGCACGTTTTGCATCTTTTAGGAATGAGTGCTCAGGTCCGATACCTGGGTAGTCTAATCCTGGAGAGATTGAGTAAACAGGTTTTACTGAACCATCTTCGTTGAATAGTGCGTAAGTTTTCATACCATCAACAACACCAACAGTACCAAGTGTTAGTGTTGCTGCGTGACGATCTGTGTCCAGACCACGTCCAGCGGCTTCAACTCCTAGTAATGCTACTTCTTTGTGAGGGATGAACTCAGCGAAAGCACCGATCGCATTAGATCCACCACCTACACAAGCTACTACTAAGTCAGGAAGACGTCCTTCTTTTTCTAGAATTTGACGTTTTGCTTCTTTACTGATAACTTTTTGGAAATCTTTTACGATAGTTGGGTATGGGTGAGGTCCTACTGCAGATCCTAGTACGTAGAAAGTATCATCGATGTTTTCAATCCAT
Source organism: Gemella parahaemolysans (assembly GCF_053758945.1). Taxonomy (NCBI): domain Bacteria; kingdom Bacillati; phylum Bacillota; class Bacilli; order Caryophanales; family Gemellaceae; genus Gemella; species Gemella parahaemolysans. The sequence goes on along the minus strand of NZ_JBSMTP010000003.1, from coordinate 105,021 downwards.
GCTTTGAATGCAGCGTCAACAGCTTCTTTAAGAGTTTTTTCTCCTTCTTGAGCTGCGTGAACTTTTGCTCCTAGCATTTCCATTCTAAATACATTTAATCTTTGTCTTTCTACATCAAGAGCTCCCATGTAGATTTCACATTCCATACCGAATTTTGCAGCGGCAGCAGCTGTAGCTACACCGTGTTGACCTGCCCCTGTCTCAGCGATAACTTTCTTTTTACCCATACGTTTCGCAAGTAAAATTTGGCCGATAACGTTGTTAAGTTTATGTGCCCCAAGGTGGTTTAAATCCTCACGTTTAAGATAGATTTTCGCTCCTCCAAGGTGGTTTGTTAAAGTTTCAGCGTAGTATAGTGGTGTTTCACGTCCTGAGTAATCTTTTAAGTAGTGAGCATACTCTGCTAAAAATTCTTCGTCATCTTTGTATTTATCATAAGCTGCTTCTAGTTCATCAAGGGCTTTTTGTACAACTTCAGGCACGAAGCTTCCTCCAAATTCTCCAAAGTATCCTTTTAAGTTGTTTAAGTTATTTTCTAAGTTTGTCATAATTGTTTATTTCCTTTCAAATTATCTATAAGATTATTTTGCTTTTTGTATTTTACCCTAAAAAGAAAAGACCGTATAGAATTCTATACGGCCCTTTTGCGAAATTTAAAACGATTTTTCTACAGCCGACATAGACACTTTTTAGAGTACACTAAAGTTGCGCCTACGTCATAAAAACATACACACAACATTATCTACGCCAGTTTTGCCAAGAGTTTAAAGTTGTTGTTTGTTTCATTTGTAGTTCCTCCTTCTCGTTTTTGTTGTTTTTATTATACACATTATTTTTTTAGAATGCAAGTCTTTTTTAAAAAATTTTTAAATTTTTCTGACAATTCACACAAGTAGCCTATTGTAACAAGATTCTAAAGGAGTGTTTACTTAAAATATATTAAGAGATGATTAGGAATGTTCAAGATTGTAGTTCTTTCTACCTAAAGCATTGCAAAAGTGGTATAATATAAAGGTGAAAAATTTAAGTATGGAGGTGCAATTTGAAATTATCGGTATTAGCCAGCAGTAGTAGTGGAAATAGTATTTTTATAGAGCATAATAATTTTAGATGTTTAGTAGATGCTGGACTGACTGGGAAAAAAGTAGTAGAGAACTTAGCGCGAATAGAGCGTGATATTAAAGATATAAATGCAATTTTTGTAACTCATGAGCATATAGACCATATTAAAGGAGTGGGGGTACTGGCAAGAAAATATAATATTCCGGTATATGCCAACGCGCTTACTTGGCAGAATATGACAAAATGCGGTGAGATTAGTTCTGACTTAAAATTTCATTTTGAAAAAGAAGAAAGCAAGATTTTTGATGATGTAGTTGTTAATAGTTTTGGAGTTAGTCATGATGCGATTAATCCGCAATTTTATACTTTTGAGTGCGATGGAAAAAGGGTGAGTATTCTTACAGATACGGGATATGTGTCTGATAAGATGATAAATTATGTAAAGGATTCGCATACGATTGTTTATGAGAGTAATCACGAGGAGAATGTGTTGCTGAGTGGACCTTATCCATGGACTACTAAACAGCGTATATTATCAGATATGGGGCACTTGTCGAATACAGACTCTGCTAATTATCTGACAAAAATAGTAGGAGATAACACGAAGAATGTCTTTTTAGCCCACTTAAGTGAGCAAAATAATACGAAGGAACTGGCTCGTATGGCAGCTGATATGACGCTTAAACACAAAGATATAGATTGTGTTCTAGAAGCAGATAAGACAATAGATTGTAATGATAAAATAGTCATAATGGATACTGATCCAGCAATTCCGACTAAGATAATAGAAATATAATAAGAAATAAGATCAACCTATATAAAATTTCTTCCAATAGAATTAGCTTTAGAGGTTGATCTTATTTTTTCTACTATATAAAATGAATTATCATATTGAGTAATTTTTATATGAAAATGAGAGCCTTTTCTGTAAATAGTCAGAAAATTCTAGTTTTTTCGCATAGAATTTTTGCTTTTTTATTGCTTTTTTTCTAAAAATTTTATAATATAGTATTATGTCGTTTTTAAAGAGATATGATTTATGAAAAAAGTTTTAATTTACAAAACAAGTCATTCTTTATAACGAAATAAGATATAAAAAGAAAATAAATGAAATGAAGTTTAAATTTGTATTTATTATTGATGAAAGTTATTGGAAGGAGATAGGCGAATGGAAAAACTATTAGAGATTAAAAATCTAGAGACAGCATTTAGAATCAAAGATGATTACTTTAATGCTGTTGATAAAGTTAGTTTGGACCTATATAGAAACGAAGTATTAGCTATCGTAGGAGAGAGTGGTTGTGGTAAGTCTACATTAGCGACAACTATCATGCGTCTTCATAATGAAAATCTAACGAAGTCTACTGGAGAAATTATTTTTAACGGAAAAAATATATTAGATTTAACAGAAGATGAGATGAATAAAATTAGAACAAAAGATATTGGGATGATCTTCCAAGATCCTCTTTCTTCATTAAACCCACTACACAGAATTGGGAAACAAATTGAAGAGGCTCTAATTTATCATACTGAACTAAGTGCAGAAGAAAGACAAAAACGTGTTATTGAGTTATTAACACAGGTTGGTATTCCAAATCCTGAACGTTGTGCAAAACAATATCCACACGAATTATCTGGTGGTATGCGTCAACGTGTAATGATAGCTATGGCGATGAGTTGTAAACCAAGTGTTCTTATCGCTGATGAACCAACAACAGCTCTAGATGTTACAATCCAAGCGCAAATCTTAGACCTTATTAAAGGACTTCAAGCAGAGATGCATGCTGGTATTATCCTAATTACGCACGACCTTGGGGTAGTTGCTGAAATGGCGGATAGAGTAGCCGTATTATATGCCGGAGAAGTAGTAGAAATCGGAACAGCAGAGCAGATCTTTAAAAATCCACAACACCCATATACTCGTAGTTTACTACGCAGTATTCCTCAAATTGATGATGAAGATGCGGATGATGAACTTTATGTTATTCAAGGAATGGTTCCTTCATTAAAAACTCTAGACAGACAAGGATGTCGTTTTGCAAACCGTATTCCTTGGATTAAAGATGAACATCATGAACATAATCCAACTCTACATGAGGTAGAAGAAGGACATCATGTGCGTTGTACATGTTATAAAAACTTTAAATTTGAAGGGGAGGAGAACAATGCTTAAAGTTGAAAATCTAAAAGTACATTATCCTATTCGTGGTGGATTTTTCAATACAATAAAAGATTACGTTTATGCAGTAGACGGTGTTGATATTGAGATTGAAGCGGGGAAAACGTATGGGCTAATCGGAGAAAGTGGTAGTGGAAAAACTACTGTAGGTAAAGTTGTTTTAGGTTTAGAAAAAGCAACTGATGGACAAATTATCTATAAAGATGAAGATGTTATTAAAAAAGCAGCACGCAAAAAAATTAATTATAACCGTGATGTTCAAATGATTTTCCAAGATGCAATGTCTAGTTTAAACCCTAAAAAACGTATTATAGATATTGTTGCAGAGCCTATTAATAATTTTGAAAACTTATCTGAAGAAGATACAAAGAAACGTGTTTTAGAGTTGTTAAATATTGTTGGTATGGGTGAAGAAGCTATGTACAAATATCCATTTGAATTCTCAGGTGGACAACGTCAACGTATCGGGGTTGCACGTGCGATTGCATGTAATCCTCGTCTAATTGTAGCTGACGAACCAGTATCTGCTCTTGACCTTTCGGTTCAAGCACAGGTTCTAAACTTCATGAAAAAAATTCAAAAAGACTTTAATATAAGTTACCTATTCATTTCTCATGATCTTGGAGTTGTTAAACACATGTGTGATTACATTTATATCATGTACCGTGGTCGTATCGTAGAGCGTGGAACACGTGAAGATATTTATAATAATCCACAACACATTTATACAAAACGTCTTATTGCAGCTATTCCAAGTACTAACTTAGATAAAGCTAAAGAAGTAAAAGAGATAAGAAAAGCTGTTGAAGAAGAATATCAAAAACATTATAACGATTACTTCGACAAAGATGGACGAGTATATCCACTTAAGAAATTAACAGAAACACACTATGTAGCAATGAAAGGAGGAGAAGTGTAATGTGGAAAGTAGTTTTAAAACGATTTTTAGTAATGATACCACAGTTATTCATCCTTAGTGTACTAGTGTTTGGTCTAGCTAAACTTATGCCTGGGGACCCGTTTAGTGGTTTAGCAGAAAATCCAAAGATTTCTCAAGAGCAAATTGAAGCGATTCGTCAAGCAAGTGGATTTTATGAGCCTTGGTATCAACAGTATCTAACTTGGTTGAATAATTTTATGCATGGAGATTTCGGATTAAGTTATACTACTGGTAAATCAGTAGGAACACTTCTTGGAGAAAGAATTTTCAATACATTCAACCTGTCATTATTTACAGCGGTAATCATGTATGCAATCGCAATTCCTATGGGAATGTATGCAGGGCGTTATAACGGTTCTAAATTTGATAAATTCGTAAACTTTTATAACTTCTTTTTCCTAGCGATTCCATCATTCGTATTATACTTATTCATGATCGCATTATTCGGTTTTGGTTTAGGATGGTTCCCAACGAGTGGATCTGTAGATGTTAACCTTGATCCAGGAACATTCACATACTATATTAACAAACTAGAACACTTAGTGTTACCTGGTATCTGTTTAGCCTTACTATCAACTGTATCAACTGTTCAATATTTACGTAATGAAGTTATCGATGCAAAACAAAGTGATTATGTAAAAACAGCTCGTTCTAAAGGTGTACCAGTTAAAAAAGTTTACTCAGGACATATCTTCAGGAACTCTATTTTACCAATCGCAGCATTCTTCGGATTCTCTATTACTGGATTATTCAGTGGTGGTATCTTCGTAGAAACAATCTTCGGTTACCCAGGAATGGGACAACTGTTCTATCAAAGTATTCAAGATAGAGACTATAGTGTTGTTACAACATTAATGTTATTCTCTGGATTCTTAACACTACTTGGTAGTACATTAAGTGATATTATCATGGCAATTGTAGACCCACGTATTAAATTGGACTAGGAGGAAGTTGAACAATGACAAAAGCAAAAGAAGAAAAAGTTATAACTAAAACTCCTTCTGGGTTTTCAGTTGTAGCTCGTGAGTTTAAAAAAGATAAAGGTGCATTTGCAGCTTTAATTACACTAAGTGCTATCTTAATTTTCGTAGTACTTTTCAATATTTACATTCGTGTAAGTGGTGTATATAGTACTTACTTTGATGTAGATTTATTAAATATTTTCTTAAAACCTGGTGAGGATGGATTCTTATTAGGTACAGACGTAGGTGGTCACTCAGTATTTGGATGGCTAATGATGGGAATGCTTAACTCTATTCTTATCGCAGTGGCAGTAACAGCAATTACAATTGGTTTTGGTACTGCAGTAGGATTAGTTATTGCTTACTACGGTGGACGTGTTGATAATATTGTTATGCGTTTTGTAGATTTTATGGTAATTATCCCAACATTGATGGTAATCATAGTATTCGTAAGTATTAAACGCGATTACGGTCTAGTACTGTTCATCTTGATTTTATCAGCATTCGCATGGATGGGATCAACTCGTTTAGTGCGTAGTAAAGCTTTATCAGAATCACGTCGTGATTATGTTCTAGCTTCGAAAACTATGGGTACACCTGATTGGAAAATTATGCTAAAAGGAATCTTACCTAATATCAGTTCTATAATTATAGTAGAAGCTACGTTATCATTGGCGGCTAATATGGGTATTGAAGTAGGTCTAACATATCTTGGATTTGGTCTTCCAGCAGGAACACCAAGTATCGGTACTATGTTATCATATGCAAAAGATGCGGATGTACTTATTAATAAAATGTACATTTGGCTACCAGCAGCCCTTGCAATCTTAGTTATCGTTTTATGTATTAACTCTATCGGTGGAGCATTAAGACGTAGTTTAGATGCTAGACAAAGATTATAATTTAAAAAGTCATGTAGAAATATTTTCTACATGACTTTTTACTATTTTGAAGATATGAAATTAGCAGCATATTTTTTATCTAAGATATTACACAGTAAGTTTGCTTTAATTAGGACAGTAGTACTGATTGTTTTTATTTTGAGATTTTAAAACTATTTGATATTTTAATTATAAATGATATAAGTATTTTTTATAATTTGAAAAATTAGTATGAAGAAAATAGCTATGTGTGGGGATGAAACAGTAGGAAAAACTCCATTGATACAGAAAATTAAAATTGTTTAAATGAATTGAAAGTAAAATTAGCTAAATATAACGAATTAAAGGGAAAATACTGTAAAATTATCTGACAATTACTTGACTCATATAAATTTCTTTGGTATAATTGCTAAAAATAATATTTATAAGAAAGGCTGTACACAATACAGCATGGAGGATAAGATAATGGAAAAGAAAAAAATGTTAAAGGTAGTTAGTTCAGCTATGGCTCTCACAATGTTACTTGCAGGATGTTCAAGCGCAAGTAACAATTCTAAGGGAACAAAGGCAGCTGTAGAGTTTAAGACAGCTGTAGATAATGGTGGAAATGCACTTAGTGGCCAACAACTTAAAATTGGCATTGCTTCTGCTGATCCACTAACAGGGATGTTTAACCCAGTATTTTATTTACAATCAACAGATTATGATGTAATGAAATATACAATGGCAGGAGCGTTCCCACTTGACGATGCAAACCGTCAAAAACAAGATGATAAAGAAGCACCGGTTATGTTTCATGTAGATCGTGAGAAAAAAGAAGTTACATTAACTATTCATAAAGATCTTAAATGGAGTAACGGAGAAGACGTAAAAGCGGACGATATCGTTGCGACTTATGAACTTATGGGGAATCCTAAGTATACAGAAAACGTTCGTTATAGTGATGAATACGAAGTAATTGAAGGTATGAAAGACTACCACGATGGAAAAGCTAAAAACATCTCTGGTGTAGTTAAAAAAGACGACAAGACTGTAGTACTTAAGTACAAAGAAATTAAGCCAGCATTATTATGGGGTAATGGATTCGTTGCAGAATTCTTAAATAAATCTCAAGTAGAAGCTGCATCAAAAGACTTCACTAAATTTGCTGAAGCAGACTTAAATAAAAAACCATTATCTTATGGACCATATTACTTAGATAAAGTAGTAAACGGGGAAAGTGTATTAGCGAAAGCGAACCCTTATTACTACAAAAAATCTGAAGTGAAAATTCCAGAAATTCAATTCAAAGTTGTATCACCAGCTCAAGCAAGTGCTGTTCTTAAAAACGGTGATGTAGACTTAATGGATAGTTTGACTACAGGTATCTGGGATGGTACTAAAGATGCTAAAAACGGAACAATCTTAGGAGAATCTGATTACTATGTATCATACGTAGGATTCAAACTAGGTAAGTTCAACAAAGAAAAAGGTGAAGTAGAAGTAGATCCAAATGCTAAAGCAGCTGACAAACGTGTACGTCAAGCATTCGGTTATGCGGTAGATTGGGATCAAATTAATGAAAAAATCTATAAAGGATTACGTTTCACACCAACTGGTTCTGGATTCTATCCACCAATCGTTAAAATGTTCTACAACAAAGATGGTGAGAAATATACTAAGGACGTAGAAAAAGCGAAAAAACTTCTTGATGAAGCAGGTCTTAAAGATACTGACGGAGACGGATTAAGAGAAGATAAAAACGGTAAAAAACTTACATTCAACTTCGCTATCCGTAACGTAGGTCAAGACTTCGACCAAACATTAGCTGATACATTCGTTAAATCTTGGAAAGAAGTAGGATTAGATGTTAAATTAGTAGACGGAAAACTTATGTCATCTAAAGACTGGTCTCAACGTGTGCAGGCAGATGATCCAGGAATCGATATCTTCCAAGGAGCTTGGGGATTAGGAAGTGATCCAAATCCAGGTGGATTTGTAAGTAAAACTTCACCACTTAACTTACAACGTTACACAACAGAAGAATTAGAAAAATCATTAACTGCAATGGGAAGTAGTGATATGTTTGATGATGCTAAACTTAAAGAAGCATATCAAAAATTTGATAAACAATTCAGAGAAGAAGCTGCTTGGTTACCATTCAGCTGGCAACAATCAATGACATGGGTTAACAAACGTGTTAAAGCATTTGATTTAGCGAAACTAAAAACTGGTGAGCAAAGAATCTACAAATTAGAATTAACTGCTGACGCACCAGCGAAAAATTAATTTAGCTTAGGAATGAGATTTGGCTAAGGGCACTTAGTTAAAACTCCCCCTAATAAACTTATATTTCATTTTATTTTCAATTAACTTTGAGAGGAACGGAAAATTAGAGTTTCATAGAAATTTTTAATTTACCTCCTCTCACATTTGAAAGGTGAATATATAGTTTATATTATAGAAATATTAATTAAAAAATAGATATAACTTAAAATATATTGATTTAAAGGATATAAGTTCCTTAGATTATACTAATTAAATATGTAGAGCTACAATTTTACATAGATTTAAGGCGAAGTATCGTGCTTTAATGTAGAAGGATACTTCGTCTTAAATTTTATTTTTATTAGTTATCAACAATTTAAAGTTATATTGGAGGAAAAAATGAAGAAAAATAAATTTTTAAAAGTATTCAGTTCAGCAATGGCGCTATCAATCATTCTTGCAGGATGTTCAACATCATCAAAATCATCAAAAGATGGTAAACCAGCAGTAGAATTTAAAACATCTGTTGATAATGGAGGAAGTGCAGTAAGTGATTCTGTGCTGAAAGTTGGTATCTTAAGTGCAGATCCATTAACAGGGATGTTTAACCCAGTATTTCACCTGCAAGCAACGGACAATGCAGTAATGGAAGATACTATGGCACACACATTCGCTTTTGATCATTCATATAAATTAAAAGAAGATGATGAGGAAGCACCGGTTAAGTTCCATTTAGATAAGGATAAAAAACAAGTAACACTTACTATCCGTAAAGATTTAAAATGGAGTAATAATCAAGACGTAGTTGCGGACGATATTATCGCAACATACGAACTTATGGCTAATCCTAAGTATAAAGATAATATTCGTTATAAGAGTGAATTTGAAACAATAGAAGGTCTAAAAGATTATCATGAAGGTAAAGCTGAAAAAATCTCAGGTCTTACTAAAAAAGATGATAAAACAGTAGTTATTCAATATAAAGATGTAAAACCAGCTCTTCTTTGGGGAAGTGGATTTATAACAACATTCCTTAATAAAGATCAAGTAGCTGCAGCATCAAAAGACTTCAGCAAATTCGTAGAAGCGGAATTAAATACAAAACCATTATCTTACGGACCATATTACTTAGATAAAGTAGTAAATGGAGAGAGTGTACTTGCTAAGCAAAATCAATACTACTACAAAAAAGATGATGTAAAAGTAAAAGAAATCCAATTCAAAGTAGTTGCACCAGCTCAGGCAAGCTCTGTAATTAAAAATGGTGAAATTGACTACATGTCACAAGTAACTCCGAATGTATGGAGTGCGGTAAAAGATTACTCAAATGGAACATTACTAGGACAACCAGATTTCTATATTTCATATGTAGGATTTAAGCTAGGTACATGGGATAAAGAGAAAAATGAAGTTAAAGTAAATCCTAATGCGAAAGCAGCGGATAAACGTGTACGTCAAGCATTCGGTTATGCGGTAGACTGGGATCAATTAAATGAAAAGATCTACAAAGGACTTCGATTCACACCTACAAACTCAGGTATTTATCCAACACGTTCAGAAGATTACTACGATAAAGATGGATTCAAGTTCAAAAAAGATGTAGAAAAAGCGAAAAAACTTCTTGATGAAGCGGGGCTTAAAGACGTTGACGGAGATGGATTAAGAGAAGATAAAGATGGTAAAAAATTAACATTTAACTTTGCTATCCGTAATACAGGTCAAGACTACGATCAAACTCTTGCTGACGCATTCATTAAATCATGGAAAGAAGTAGGATTAGATGTAAAACTAGCTGATGGAAAACTAATGTCATCAAAAGATTGGACACAACGTGTAACAAGTGATGATCCATCTATTGATTTATTCCAAGGGGCATGGAGCTTAGGTACTAATCCTAACCCAGCACGTTTACTAAGTGATAAAGCTAAAGTTAACTATCAAAGATATATGAGTGATGTGCTTAAAAAAGACTTAGAAACAATCAACTCTAAAGAAATGCTAGATGATGCTAAGCGAAAAGAAGCATACAAGAAATTTGATAAAGACTTTGCAGAAGAAGCTGCGTGGTTGCCATTTAGCTGGAGTACAGATATCACATGGGTAAATAAACGTATCAAAAACTTTGATGTTAAAAAATACGCTTATGGTGAACAAAAACTATATGCATTAGAGCTTACTAATAAAGATAGTGCTAAAGGATAATTTAAAAATTTCATATTAAGTTTATGTTGAAAGAAGGATTACTCAAGAAATAACTTGAGTAGTCCTTTTTTATATAAGAAAATAAATATATCAATTTAACAAAATTTTGAGGAAAATAATTAGTTTATGGAAGCTGAATATCCTTGATATGTAAGTAAAGTAAAAGATATGTATGTTTTGTAAATAATAATTTACAAGATAGTTTATTGATATTAAATTTATGTTTTTAAAGAAACGAACAGAAATTTAAAAAAAGAATTTTGTTATTTTTATATTATTTTCTGAAAATTCACTTGACTTATTTTTAAAATAATGTTAAACTTATTTCATAAATAATTGAAAATAAGTTCTTATATATCATGGAGGAAATAAAATGAAAAAGAATAAGTTTCTTAAAGTATTTAGTTCAGCGATGGCTCTTTCAGTAATTTTAGCTGGATGTTCAACATCAAGTAATTCTGGAAGTAAAAACGCTCCTAAAGCAAAAGTAGAATTTAAAACAAGTTTTGATAACGGTGGATCAGCTGTAGATGGTGCTACATTAAAATATGGTATCTTATCAGCTCAGCCATTAACAGGTCTTTGGAACCCTGTATTCTCAGATAAAGCAGAAGACCAATACGTAAACCAAGCAGTTATGGGTGGAACATTCCCTGCTGATGAAGAAGGACGTGTTGTACAAGATGATGCTGATGCAGCGGTTAAATTCCACTTAGATCGCGATAAAAAAGAAGTTACATTAACTATCCACGATGGTGCTAAATGGAGCAATGGTGAAGCATTCACATCAAAAGACATCGTAGCTACATACGAACTTATGGGTAACCCTAAATTCACTACAAACACTCGTTACAATGACGCATACGAATTTATCGAAGGTATGAAAGAATACCACGCTGGTAAAGCGAAAAACATCTCAGGAATCCAAGTTAAAGATGACAAAACTGTAGTAATTAAATACACTGATGTTCGTCCATCATTACTATGGGGAGAAGGTTTAGTTACTGACTTCTTAAACGCTAAACAAGTAGAAGAAGCTTCTAAAGACTTCGCTAAATTCGCTGAAGCAGACTTAAACAAAAAACCATTATCATATGGTCCTTACTACATCACTAAAGTAGTAAACGGAGAAAGTGTTCTTGCTGAACAAAACCCTCACTACTACAATAAAGATAAGATGAAACTTAAAAAAATCGAGTTCAAAACAGTAGCTCCAGCTCAAGCTAGCCAAGTAATTAAAAATGGAGAAGTTGACTATATCGATAGCGTTACTCCAAGTGTTTACGAAGGAGCAAAAGACATCAAAAACGGAACATTCTTAGGTGATACTTCTCGTTACATGTCATATGTAGGATTCAAACTAGGTAAATTCGACAAAGAAAAAGGTGAAAACGTAGTTGATCCTAACGCTAAATTAGCTGACAAAAACTTACGTCAAGCATTCCTATATGCAGTTGACCGTGACCAAATCAATGAAAAAATCTTCAAAGGATTACGTTTCACTCCAACTGGATCTGGTATGTACCCAGCAGCTGTAGGTAAATTAGTAAACGAAAACGCAACTGCAGCTAAAAAAGATGTAGAAAAAGCTAAAAAATTATTAGACGATGCAGGATACAAAGATAAAGATGGTGACGGACTACGTGAAGACAAAAACGGAAACAAACTTTCATTCAACTTCGCAATCCGTAATACAGGTGCTGAATATGATCAAGCATTAGCAGACGTATTTGTTAAATCTTGGAAAGAAGTAGGATTAGATGTTAAATTAGTAGATGGAAAACTTATGTCTCCAAAAGACTTCTCTCAACGTGTACAAGCAGATGATCCATCAATCGATATCTTTCAAGCTGCATGGCAATTTGGAACAAACCCTAACCGTCAAGAGTTACTAGGTAAAAAAGCTCCATTAAACTTATACCGCTACACTACTGAAGCATTCGAAAACAGCTTCAAAGCTCAAGGATCAGCAGATATGTTCGACGAAGCTAAATTAAAAGCAGCTTACAACAAATTTGACACAGAAGTAGCTGAAGAATTACCATTCTACCCATTAAGCTGGGATACAAGTATCACATTCTTCAACAAACGTGTTAAATCATACGATTTAGCTAAAGCTAAGAAAAACCAATTCAAACTTTATGACATTGAGTTAACAGCTAACGAAGGTGCTAAATAATAAAAACTAAAATGCGACATAGATAACTTAGGTTGTCTATGTCGTTTATTTTTCAAATTTGAAAGAAAATTCAAAAAACTCTTGATTTTTTATACAATTAGTAGTAAAATAAATACAATAAAAGTACAAAAGATTTTTCATAATAACTAAAATGAAAGACTTAATGATTAGGAGGACTACCATGAAACAAAATTTCAATATTCAATCTTGGCAATGGCGTAGATAATATTGTGTGTATGTTTTAACGACATAGACACAATTTTAGCGTGCTCTAAAAAGTGTCTATGTCGGCAAGGTAGGAAATTTGTAATTATACAATGTACTAAAAATTCGATAGTGCCGCATAGTGAAATAAACTATGCGGCATTTTTCTCTTTTTAGAGTAGGTTAAATATATAAACTTCTTAAAATTAACACTATTATTCAGGAGAAAATTAACTATGAAACAAAGAAAAATATTATCAGTATTCAGTTCTGTATTTGCATTATCAATTTTATTAGCAGGATGTTCTACAGGCTCAAATAGCAGTAATCAAAATCAAACTAAAGCAAAAGTAGACTTCAAAGTATCTGCGGATAATGGAGGAAATACAGTCAAGGATGCTACATTCAAATATGGAATACTAACAAATAGCCCATTTGTTGGATTATTTCACCCAGTACTACACGCTAACAAGGCTGATGGAGTTATTACAGAAACAGTATTCGGAAAAACTTTCCCAGTAGATGATGCGTTGAAATATAAGTTAGATGATAAGGATGCATCTGTAAAATTACACATAGACAAAGATAAAAATGAAGCAACCTTAACGATTCACGATGGTGTGAAATGGAATAATGGTGAAGATCTTACATCAAAAGATATAATTGCTAGTTATGAACTACTAGGGAATCCAAAATACACAGAAAATGTAAGATATAACGGTTCATTTGAGCTTATCGAAGGTATGAAAGATTATCACGAAGGAAAAGCTAAGACAATCTCAGGTATTCAAGCAAAAGATGATAAAACAGTAGTTATTAAATATAGTAAGTTATCACCTTCAATGTTATGGGGAGATGGATTCATTTACGCATTCTCTAACGCAAAACAAATCGCAAAAGTAACTGACTTTGCAAGATTTGGAGAAGCTGAATTAACAAAACGCCCATTATCATACGGTCCTTATGTAATAACTAAAGAAGTACAAGGTGAGAGCGTTATAGCTGAGGCTAACCCATACTACTATAAAAAAGATGAGATAAAAGTTCCTAAAGTTGAATTTAAAGCAGTAGCACCAGCACAAGCGAGTCAAATACTTAAAAATGGTGAAATAGATTACCTAACTGATATTAACACAACAGTTTATGAAGGATTAAAAGATGCGAAAAATGGTGAGCTGTTAGGACAACCATCTTCATTCATGTCATTTGTAGGATTTAAATTTGGTAAATATGACAAAGAGAAAAAAGAAAATGTACCTTTAGAAAATACTAAATTCAATAATAAAAATGTAAGACAAGCCTTCTTATATGCAGTTGACCGTGATCAAATCAATGAGAAAATCTATAAAGGCCTACGCTTCACACCAACAGGCTCAGCTCTATATCCACCAACAGTAGGAAAACTAAGAAATGAAAAAGCAACTGTTGTTAAAAAAGATGTAGAAAAAGCTAAAAAACTATTAGATGAAGCTGGATACAAAGATGTAGACGGAGATGGATTAAGAGAAGATAACAAAGGGAATAAACTAATATTCAACTTTGCCTTCCAAGGTGGAAATAACTACGACCAAGCCTTAGCCGACACATTTATTAAATCATGGAAAGAAGTAGGTCTAGATGTTAAATTACTAGATAATAAGCTAATGGGTAAAAAAGAATGGGATCAACGAGTACTAGGAGATGACCCAGAGATCGATTTATTCTTAGGTGCAGGTCACCACGGCTCAGACCCTAGTCGTCAAGAACTATTCGGACGCCAGTCACAATTCAACTACTTTAGATATACTAGCGATAAAATCGATGAAGCCTTCAAAGAGCAAAGATCAGATGAAATGTTTGATGATAATAAATTAAAAGAAGCATATAACAAATTCGATGACTTAATCGCAGATGAATTACCATTCTTTGGACTAAGCTGGGATACAGAAATCACATATGTTAACAAGAGAGTAAAACATTTCAATGTTGAAGATTTCACAAAAGGACGTTTAAGCGTGGAAAATCTAGAACTAACAAAAGAAGCTCCTGAAAAATAATATATAGTGATTGAATATGAAGTTTAATCAGAAAAAATATAAATAAAACCTCGTTTTATTAGATTATTATGACGTGTATAATTGTTTAGATTGTAAAATATTAAGTTAAAATAATTAAGGGTGACTTGAAGATTAATATTTCGTTTGAAATAGATATCTCCGAGTCGCTCTTTTTTAATTATCGGTAGAAATTTTAGAGTATTTCCGAGGAAATAGTGACTGTGAGAAGTTGTATTTAATAATACCAGAGTATGGAATGATAATAGTTGAATTTTTTGTAAATAACGTATAAAATTATAAAAGTATAATGTATTTATTGCTATGATAGTGAATACTTTTAGAATTTTAAAATTCATAGAAAATTTATAGGAAAGGTGTATTAATGAGAAAATTTATTTCAGAGTTATTGTTAATAATTGTTACGATTATTTGGGGATTAGCTTTTATCTGGCAAAATATTGCGAGTAAGGTTCTAGGGCCTCTTACAGTTGTGGGTATAAGATCAGTAATCGCAGTAGTATTTCTTGGTGCTGTAGCACTTCTGATTCCAAGTCTATATAAGAGTCAGGATCCTAAGATTTTGGCAGAACCAATAACAAAAAATAAAAGTTGGCTGCTTGGTGGTATCTGTGGAATAGTATTATTTTTTGCAATGTATATTTCGCAAATAGGTATCGGGATGACAACTGCAGGAAAAGCTGGATTTATTACAGTGTTATACATTTGTATAGTACCATTTATCGGAGTATTCTTAGGTAATAAGCTTAATAAATTCTTTATTATAGGATTAATTCTTTCGGTAATTGGTTTTTATTTCTTATCGGTAAAAGAAGAATTTGCTTTAGAGATGGGAGATATTATCGTCCTAATCAGTGCGGTGCTATTCGGGATTCATATAATTGTTATTGACTATTCGGCTACTAGAGTTAATTCAATGTTCTTATCTATCGTTCAATTAGTTGTTGTATCAGTATTAAGCTTAGGATTAGCTATTTTCAAGGAAACTATCGTCTTTGCGGATATAATGAGTGTTATCTGGCCACTACTTGCGATAGGGGTGCTTTCTAGTGGAGTAGGATATACTTTACAAATTGTAGGGCAAAAAGATGTCCCACCGCATACAGCGTCGTTAATATTAAGTTTAGAGTCTGTTGTAGCTGCGATAGGAGGAGTTCTTATTCTTGGTGAGCATATAGGAATAAGAGAAGGAATAGGTATGCTTATCGTCTTTGTAGGTATTATAGTTTCACAATTACGAGATAAGAAGAGTAATTAAATAATTTACAATGAAATTTAATGGAGGGCAGCTTGAAAATCATGATTTATAAATAGATTTCCTTGCTCCTTCTATTTTTTATGAGGTTAAAGATGAAAAAAATATTAAAGATAGTATTAGGGTTAGTGCTTGTGGGGGTTTTAGGGTTTGCAGGATTAGTTGGATATTTATGGGCTACAGAATATAGTCCTAACGGAGTTGAGAGTTTGAAGGTAACTAAACAAGGTACTTCAGAAACTGCCAAGGTAGGAACAGAGTATACAGCTCTTAACTGGAACATAGGCTATGCTGGTCTTGATAAAGATGAAGATTTTTTTATGGATGGTGGAAAGATGGTTCTGCCACTAGATAAAGCTCATGTTGAAGAAAATCTAAAAAATATTACAGAGATAGTTAAAAATGAGAATGCTAATGTCAATTTTATACAAGAGATAGATGAGGATTCAAAACGTAGCTACAATATTAACCAAGTTACTAAATTTGATGAGATACTAGGTTTAAATAGTATTTTAGCGTATAATTTCAAGGTTAGATATGTGCCTTATCCAGTACCGCCGTTAGGTAAAGTTAAGAGTGGTATCTATACTGCGACTAGTTTCAACGTGGAGAATGCAAGAAGATTCCAAATGGCGATTCCATTCACATTCCCAGAGAGACTTGCTAATTTAAAACGAGGATTTTCTGTTATTTATACAAAAGTAGAAAATAGTGATAAACATCTAGTGTTGATTAATGCTCACCTTGATGCTTATGATAAAGGTAATTCTGGGAAAAAAGCTCAGATGAAACAACTTCTTGAATTTATCGATTATGAGTATAAGAAAGGTAATTATATTCTTGTTGGAGCGGATTTTAATCAGTCGTTAAAAACTTTAACACAAGATGAAATTAATGTTGTTCCAAAAGAATTATGGCGTGCTGAGAATTTAGATAAAAGTATGTTACCTGCAGGATTTAACTTAGTGTATGATGAAAGTAAAAATTCTGCGAGACTTAATAATAAGCCTTATGTGAAGGATAGTGAAGGTACTTATGGTTTCATTATCGATGGATATATCGCTAGTGATAATATAGAAGTACTTGGGGTAGAGACGCTAAATCAAGAGTATAGATATAGTGATCATAACCCGGTAAAACTAAGATATAAATTAAAATAGAATAAAAGAAGCGGCTCGGAGATTAAGTTCAAAGAGCTGCTTTTTTTGATAGGTTAAATTCTAAAACCTACTGTTTTAATGTAGCTTTAGACGCCTCCAATTCTTTTGCAATGCAAAAGGACTTTCCGGCTAAAATCAAAGACTGTAGTCTTTGATTTTCTAAGTAAAACTTATAGTTTTACTGCAGCTACTATAAACAGTAGGTGAAAATAATTATATTATAAAGTTAAAAGGATCTTTGAAATTATAAAGAACAGAAATAGCTATTTCTAAATTTTATTGACACTTGTTCTTTTGATTGTGGTGCGAGACGTCTTTAACTAATTGAATATGAAAAATCCCACAAACTTATGTTTGTGGGATAGTTTTTTATGCGTTTTGTTCTGCGTCTTTTTTGAAGAAAAGTTTGTTTAGTTTATCAACGATTGCTGATAAAGCTCCGTCTCCAGAAATGTTACATGCAGTTCCAAAGCTATCTTGAGTGATGTATAATGCGATCATTAGAGATAACATGATTTCGTTGAATCCAAGAACTGATTGTAATAATCCAAGAGCTGCCATAACTCCTCCACCAGGAACCCCAGGAGCAGCTACCATTGTTACTCCAAGTAATAAGATGAATTTAATCATTACTGCAGCTGATGGGAATGCAGCACCGTTTTGTAACCAGAATACTGCAGATGCACATGTAGTTAATGTGATTGTACTTCCTGATAAGTGAATAGTCGCAAATAATGGAATAGTGAAGTTTGCGATATTTTTATCAACACCCATTTTTTTAGTACTTCTTAGTGTTACTGGGATAGTAGCAGCTGAAGATTGAGTACCGATTGCAGTCATGTATGCTGGTAAGATATTTACAAGCATCTTGAATGGGTTTCTTCCGTTGATTGTTCCAGCTACGAAGTATTGGATAATAATGATAATTACGTGCATAATAATGATAATTACGAATACCATAGCGAAGATTTTTAAAATCTTGAATACTTCACCAGAAGCTGTGATGTTCATAAATACACCTAGGATGTAGAATGGAAGAAGTGGGATAATTACTGTAGCAAGTAATTTTTCAATAATTTCTCCGAAATCTGCGAATCCTTGTTTAAGTCCTTCTGATTGAGTTGCTGAAATCCCGATTCCTAAGATGAATGAGATAATAAGAGCAGTAGTAACATCAAAAATCGGAGCCATTTTAAACTCGATGAAAGGTTTTAATAATAAATCCTCTGGATTTTTGAATGATTGTAATGTAGCGTTAGCTAGTATACTTGGTAATACTGCTTGAGCTGATAGGAATGCGAATGTTCCTGCGATAATTGTAGAAATATAAGCAACTCCTGTTGATAAACCAAGTAATTTTCCAGCGTTGTTTGACACTTGGCTGATACCTGGTACGATAAATCCTACGATAATAAGTGGAATTGTGAATCCTAAGAATGCGCTGAAAATAGATGAGAATGTTACGAAAACTCTAATAATTGACGTTGGTAGAGTGCTTCCTAAGACTATCCCTAATGTTACAGCGATAATAAGTTTTGCTATTAATGGAATTCTTTTATATAAACTCATTGTTCGATCTCCTTTTTCATTTATTGTATTTTTTAAAAAGACATGTGTACATTATACAAGAAAAGCCTTGATTTGTAAAGGGGAATAGACATATTTTTTTAATTATTTGAAAACTTTATAAATCTATATAGTAGAAATTCGATAGAACCAAATAAAAAAAGCTTAAAACCTCAAATTATTATTGAGATTTTAAGCTTTTTGCAGTTATTAGATTAATTTGAATACATCATTTAAGTTCTCAGCCATTGTTGGGTGAGTGAAGATTTGATCTCTGATGTAAGTGTAAGGAATTTTGTTATCAATTGCCATTTTGATTAGGTTGATAATTTCTTCTGAGTTTTTACCGAATAAAGTAGCTCCAAGAATTAAGTTAGTGTCTTTGTCTACAGTTACACGGAATAATCCACGTGGATCTTGGTTAACAGCTCCTCTAGGCATGTTAGCAACTGGTAATGATGCTACTGCAACGTTAGGGTATGCTGCTTCAGCTTCTTCTTTATGTAATCCAACGTGAGATAATGCTGGAGAGATGAATGTTGAGTAAGGTACGTTTTTACGGTCAGCAGTTGTGTACTCTTTGTTACCGTGTAAGTATCCGTTAACTACTCTGAAGTCGTCTAATGATACGTAAGTGAACTGTAATCCACCGTTAACATCACCAACTGCGAATACATTTTCTACAGCTGTTTGACAGAATTCGTCAACTACGATTGTTCCGTTTGGACGTAATTCGATGTCAGTGTTTTCTAATCCTAATCCTTCAGTGTTAGCACGACGTCCAGTTGCGTGTAATACTGCTTCGAATTCTAGTGGACCGTATTTTTCTGTATCAACAACTACAAGTTCTCCGTTGTTGCGGATTTCTTTAGTTGCAGTTCCTAATTTGAACTCGATTCCTGCTTCTTCTAAGTATCCTTGAGCAAGTTCAGCGATATCTTTATCTTCTCTTCCTAAGATTCCAGGAGCGAAGTCGATAACTGTAACTTTAACTCCAAGACGAGCGTATAGGTTAGCGAATTCTAATCCGATGTTACCTCCACCGATAATTCCTAGAGTTTTAGGAGCTTTTTCTAATTTTTGGAATTCAGTGCTATCGTAAACATTTTTAGATGTTGTTAATCCTGGAATTGGTAATACATTGTTTTTAGCTCCAGTGTTAATTACTACGATTTCACCTTCAAGTTGTTTAGTTTCTCCGTTAGCAGAGATTTCTACTACTTTGTTAGAAACGAATTTAGCGTGAGCTGTGTAAACATCAACGTTTGGACTATTGTCTAACATA
The DNA here is from genome assembly GCF_053758945.1 of Gemella parahaemolysans. Lineage (NCBI taxonomy): Bacteria > Bacillati > Bacillota > Bacilli > Caryophanales > Gemellaceae > Gemella > Gemella parahaemolysans. The sequence goes on along the minus strand of NZ_JBSMTP010000003.1, from coordinate 84,845 downwards.
GCGAAGTTTTTAGCGTTAAGTTTAGATACAACAGCATCTCTTGTAGCTTTAGCTTCTGCGAAATCTTTTTTGTTGTCAGCAGCTACGATTAAAGTTTTAGTTGGGATACATCCGATATTGATACAAGTACCACCGTACATTGCACTGCTTTCTTCAACTACTGCTACTTTTTTTCCTTCTTTAGCGAATGTTGCTGCCAAAGTTTTTCCGGCTTTACCGAATCCTACTACTAATAAATCATATTTAACCATAATTTGATTCCTCTTTTACTTTAAATTTTTATTGTTTATTTTTTATATCTGTATAATAAATATAAATGAAAACTATTTAATTCATATTTTACTCCTACTCTTTTAAAATTTCAAGTATTCCGCCTACAAAAGTAGACGTTTTTTCAAAAAAATTTTTTTATTGAATATATTGTTGGATGAAATCGTTGTAATATCAATGTTTTAAAGAAAATAATTTTTGATATTATTTTGATATTGCTTCTCATTATGGTATAATATCCTTTGTACAAATATGAAATTTTATGGAGGAAAGAAATGACATTACCTAATTGTCCAGAATGTAAAAGTGAATATACTTATGAAGATGGAAATATGCTAGTATGTCCTATGTGTGCTCATGAATGGTCACCAGAAGATACTAGTGGAGCAGAAGAGGAAAAAGTTTACCGCGATGCTAACGGTAACGTACTTCAAGATGGAGATACAGTTTCTGTAATTAAAGATTTAAAAGTTAAAGGTAGTTCTTCTACATTAAAACAAGGAACTCGTGTTAAAAATATCAGATTAGTTGATGGAGATCACAACATTGATTGTAAAATTGATGGTTTCGGAGCTATGAAACTAAAATCTGAATTCGTTAAAAAAATATAATACAAAAAGAGCTGACTCAGTAGTTATGATTTCAATGAAATCACAAAGGAGTTCAGCTTTTTTAATTTGTATATTGGTACTTAATCTTCCGAAAATAGAGAAGATAGTATATAATAAATAAATGTCTTGAAAATAAATTGAAAAGAATGAAAGGAAATACAATGACGAAAATTAAAAAACGTTTATCTATGATAGCTTTGCTTTTAGCTAATTTTATAGGTGGACTAGATACAACAATGTTGAATACTGCATTACCGCAAATTATTAAGGATTTAAATGGTATAAATCAATTAGGTCTATTAACTTCCATGTTATTATTTTTTATAGCTATGACAACGGTTCTTTGGGGTAAGCTTGGAGAAGTAATTGGTAATAAAAAGGCTTTTCAATTATCGATATTAATCTTTACAATAGCTTCTATACTAGGAGGATTTTCTGTAAATATCTGGATGATGGTATTTGCTAGAGGGTTAATGGGTATTGGTATAGGAGGAATGATTTCTATTCCTTTTGTAATATATGCTAAGCTTTTTCCTGACGCGAAAGAAAGAGCCGTTGCCTTAGGATGGGTAACAGCCTTCTATGGTGTGGCAAGTATCTTAGGACCTATTGCTGGAGGTTTTGTGGTTGATGTATTAGGGTGGTCTTGGATATTTTTTAGCCTTGTTCCATTTTCCGTAGTTTCTTTAGTATTAATCCAAATTTTTTATAAGGAAACTGTAATTTCACAAAAACCTAGAGTTGATTACATTGGAAGTGGACTATTAGTTATTATTTCGGGAGTTATTCTTTATTGGATTAGTAATCTTCCGAAGCTTAATATATTTATGAATAGTTTACTAGCAATGTTTGTTATTGTTAGTGGTTATATGCTATGGAAGTGGGAAATAAAGGAAACAGAACCGATTCTGCCAATCAGTCTGTTAAAGAATATGTCTTACATTACGAAAAACTTAATTATGGTGTTGGTCTATGCTTTTGCCATAGGATATAGTATTTACGCTCCAATGTGGGCGCAGGTTGTATTAGGAACTAGTGCAACTATGGCAGGTGGGACACAGATTTTTAGTTCTATCGCAGTTATGTTAGCAACGAGATTCTCTTCTAAATTTATAAGTAAATGGTCGTTTGAAAAACTTATAAATATAGGTTTTATAGCGATGTCTGTTTCAGTATTTATGATGGCCTTTGCTCCAATAGGTGTTTCTTATTACTATATTTCGATTAGTGGTGCTTTCCTTGGACTTGGCCATGGTTTGATTTTCCCATCAGCACAAGTAGCATTTCAAGAAGTTGTACCTAAAGAACAACTTAATATAGCAACTACTTTTAGCTTATTATTAAGAACATTAGGCCAAACTCTTATGGCATCAATTTATGGTTTAGTATATGCTAGCCAAGTTAATGGTATTAACAGTATAGAACACTCATATCAAGGATTACATATAATCTTTATTATTGCAGCTGTTTCAGTTATATTTGGATGGATAATGAACAAAATTACTTGGAAATTATAATAACAATTTTCTCTTTATATATATTAAAATAGTAGATTAAAACAAACAGTCTGTAAACCATAATGATTTACAGACTTGTTTTTTATCTTTTTATTAGTTTTAATACTTTTCTTCTTAATGGTAAACCGTAGTTGTACATTAAATTGAATATGTGAGAGATTACTAAATCAAACTCCCCGTAATATTCTACGATATTTGGAGCGAATTTTGATTTAAAACCAAGTAGACTGTCGTTTAAATCTCCTTCGATGCCACCCATAGAAACTTCTTTAACACCCATTTCCTGGGCTTTTTTCATCGTATCAGAAAAGACTTTATACTGGGCAGGAAGTTTTGCGAAATCTTCATTCATACCAGCGTAAATAATTTCAGCATGGTTACCATAAGCGATAGTAATCGCAGCACTTATAACCTGATCCTTGCTTTTATCTTCGATCTCTAAGCTATCAAATAAAACGATTAGCTTTTCAATTCCAGCTACTTGTTCAAGAAGAGTGCGTTTTTTCTTCGGTGATTTTTCTCCAAGAGCTTCAATTTCATCTTCAATAGCTTGTTTTCTAGAATGACATTCTTTTACAGCTTTTTCTACATTTATATATGAAATGTATAATAAAGCATTATCTCCAAAAGTATCTAGTAAGTTTTCGAAATACTCACGTCCACGAAGAGAGATGTTTTTTCTTTTTTCAGTACAAGCTAGGGCGAAAAGAAAGTCATCAAGGTTCTCTTTACCACAACGTCTAACTTCAACGAATTTCTTCTCTGCATCACGAATTAAGCGACGTGTATCTTTTGGGAAAAGATCAGGAACTTCTTGTTCAAGCTTCGTAACAGTGTTAAATCGTGGTTGAATAGTACTACTCATGTCAAGGCTGAAACCTTTGTGTTTATAGCCATTATCCTTGAACACTTTTATAAGATTGTTGTGCTCTCTATCTACCTCAACATCCTTAAATACTGCTAACTTCTCATCTTTTATCGCAGTAGGGATATCTAATTTAACCATTTTAGCACCTTTGTCTTTGGCGAATTTTTTAAGGTTAGTTAAAAAGAAATTCAGTAGTTCAGTATTAGTATAATCAAGAATTGGGCCACGCGGAGCATACCATAATCCTTGGCGAGTTAGTATTTGCACAGCAGCTATAATATTGTCATTTTCGTCTGCGACAGCTACTCTTATAGCTCCCCAAGTATTTTTAATGTGTGACCATTCGATAGCTTGCATCATATTACCATGTTTATGATTTTTTATAAATTCAGTATATTTTTCATCGTTAATATTTGTTAAAAATTTCATTATTCAATAATCCTTTAACTAAAGTACACTTTATCATAACAAATTATAGTAGAAAAATCAATTTTTAGAAGAAATGAGAGATAAATAAGTTAATTACACTTTAATTTCTTACTGGAGCTTACTTTGGGAAGTTAGCAATAACTTAATTAAAATATTTACAAGCGCATACAAAACTTATATAATATTTATATAGAATAAAATAAAGGAAGTAATTGCGATGAACATGAATACAGTATATATCATGCTTGGATTTATTTTTATTTATGCCATGATTGCTAGTACAAGAGATAAGATAAAAAAGCGTGATGAAAAGAGTAAAGAAGCATTTGAAAGACTACAAAGTCCAGCTTATAAAAAAGAGTTAGAAAAGGTTATAAACTTAAGCCAAGACGATGCATTTAATATTGCAGCATTAAGAAAAGCATACTTTTTAAATGGAAAAGATGCAAAAAAACTGATAGAGATTTTTAAAAAAAATAGATAGAAAAAAGAAACTCAACAAATTGATTTTTATGAATCGAACTGTTGAGTTTCTTCTATAGTAATTGATTATTTTCCTTCAATAGTAATCATCCATACTTCACTACGAGCTGAAGTTTTGAAAGGTGGCCCCCAGAAACCATAACCTGCAGAAGTGAAGAAATGTTTACCATTAATCTTCGCGTAGCCATGATCTAGAGTATAAACTATATCTGTGATAAAGTTTAACGGCCATAGTTGTCCATGGTGAGTATGCCCAGAGAGCTGAACATCGATAGGCAAGGTAGCGTGATAATCGACAGCATCAGGCTGATGATCCACAAGAACAATAGTCTTGTTTAAATCAACGCTCTTAAGAAGATTGGCAGTATCAAGTCTATCACGACTGACACTCTTATCTTTACGACCAACTAGAGTTATATCGTTATTAAGTGTAATACTTTCATCAAATAGTGGGATAATCCCTGTCTTTTTAACCTCATTTACTATTTCTAGTGCGTCACGGTCGTGATTTCCCATTGTAGTATAAACGCCTAGTGGAGCTTTTAGCTTACTTAGATTTTCTTGCATATTGCGTTTTTTGTACATAACCATATCATCGTCCATAAGGTCTCCTGCGATAACTACAGCATCTGGCTTCTCTTCATCAACAATCTTGTTCAGTTTGTCAAGTTGAGGATTTGAGAAAAATGTCCCAAGATGAAGATCTGATACCATGGCGATTTTAATAGGTTTTTCAATGTGTTTATCTACCTTAATTGTTTTATTAATTACAGTAGGTGAGTATGCCCAAAATAATCCAAGAGCAGTCATACCCAATAAATATAGAACAGTTATACTTAAACTAATTCCTTGAGTAAGGTTTAATTTAAAGATTTTCAGTAATAACTTAGCAACCAATAAGATAACACCTATGACAGCACCGTTTAGGAAGTAGAAGTACCAAATGTTTCCGTAGTTTACCCAAGGTGCGCCTAGTCTTAGCATATAAGCTATAATAGAAAAGTTAGCAATGATAAATAGCGTGATACCAATAGCTAATTTAACCTTAGGGGGAACAAAAGGTGAAATCATCCATTTTAAGCTTAGCCACATCAGAAATACGAGTATTTCATATACTGCGAATACTCCGATGAAACCAGCGATAAATTTCCAATTATTCAATATCAATTCTCCTTCAAACTATTTAATAATAAATGTAAGAATATGTTATATATTCAAACAGAATGCTTTTCATTATACAATATGTAGCTTAAATTGTCATTAAATTAGGTTGGATAGGGTGATTCTTTTAAGTGTTGAGATTAACTTCTTAATCTTAAAAGTTATTGGTGTCATTGCTGCTGGAATGATGTTGATCGTAATATTATCTATCTGTGGCATCTTTACTCTTATCTATATGATTATTTTCAAGATAATGTCAAGAAGTTACCGTAAGATTGTACAAATGTAAAAAAAATAATACAATAGGGCTTCTAGAATAGAAATAAAAGAATAGAATGGAGATAATATGAATTCTGAAAGTTATTTTGATGAAGGAATCCTAGGTTATATTGGATACTCTATCTTAGGCGCAATAATTTGCGTGCTTACCTTTGGGAATCGGAACACCTTGGGTGCTTTGTATGATGCAGAATTAGAAAACTAAACACACTGTGATTGATGGGAAACGTCTATACGTTGATGCTACTGGGGCACAGTTGTTCGGTAACTAGATCAAGTGGTTTCTTCTAACTATCATCACCTTTGGGAATATATGTCTTCTGGTTAGTTATCAAAATGCAGCAATGGATTGTAAAACACACTCATCACGTTTAATCATTAAATTCGGACTGCCTCAAAAGCCCTAAAATTTAACAGAATTCATATAAAAAATCATAGACGTAGTGGTTCATTGATTTAAAGATGGCTTTATAAAGTCTTTTTTGAAATCTAATAAACTGTGAGGGAATGATTCGACAAAATCTTATTTCTTAAGAAATCATGATTTTTGAGTTGCTCCCAGTCTTTTATTCTTAGAATAAGGAAACTGGAATTTTGGCAGTTCTCTATCTTGGAAAGGATATAAAAATCTTTTAAACTGATGGGTTTCTTAGTGAAAGACTGTGAAATTTTTGATATAATATAAAGAATCAACTGATAGATGCTTTTTTATTTATCTAGAAAAAAGAGATATTTTTTAAAAGACATACAGGTGAGGACTAAGAAAATTTAAATACATATGTAGTGTTTGGTAGAAAATTACTCTATCCTCATCAATAGATAAACAGAAATAAATTAAATAAAAGGAGAAACAGATGCCTGGAAATTATTCAACACGTGAATACCGTGAAAAATTATACGATGATCTTCATGTTAGGTCGAGAGATACAGCGATTTTGATGTGTGCAATTTTTATTGCCTCTATCGGACTAAATATGAATTCAACAGCTGTTATTATAGGAGCCATGTTAATTTCACCTCTTATGACACCGATTGTTGGACTAGGATTAGGTTTAGCTATTTTTGACACTCGTTTAGTCAAGCAAGCTCTAGGGGTTTTACTTACTCAAGTATTGGTCAGTTTACTTGTATCGACTCTATATTTCTGGATTACTCCCTTATCTTATGCAAGTAGCGAGTTGATTGCACGAACTTCTCCAACGATTTGGGATGTCCTAATTGCTATTGCCGGTGGGATTGCTGGTGTGATCGGTTCAAGGAAAAAAGAAGCAAATAATATTGTGCCAGGAGTAGCCATTGCTACAGCGCTGATGCCGCCTATCTGCACTGCCGGCTATGGTTTAGCTAATGGAAATGTACGATTTTTATTTGGAGCTCTCTATCTTTTCTTGATTAACTGTGTCTTTATAATGCTAGCCAACATTGTTGGAGCAAAAATTTTAATGAGAAAATCTCCCTTAACTTCATTCAAAGAGCTAAGCATTAAAATGAAAATTGGTTTGATATCTTTGATTGTATTATTGGTTGTTCCAGCCGGTTATTCGGCAGTTACTCTGACTATAGAACAAGCGCGAAAAGAAGGTGTCAAACAGTTTGTAGGAAAAGAGTTTGCCAATCATACGGTTATCAATCAAGTCTACAAGTCAAGGGACAATGAATTAATCTTGACAATTGTTGGTGACCCGATTTCAGAAGAAGAATTAGAAATAATTCACCAAAAACAAGCCTCTTACGGTATTCAATCTGTTAAATTGAAAGTTAATCAAGTTCAGAATTCGACAAAATTAGATAGTGAAGCGACCAAGGAATTTTATGAAATTATTAATAAATATATCGATCAAAAACTATCTGAAAAAGATTCACAAAAAGACATTGTAAAAGAAAATGAAGCAGACAAGGGTTAAGGATATTCTATATCCTCAATCCTTGTCTTTTTAGATTGATTTTTTTAGAAACAGTAGTTAGGTCTTTTAGTATAGCTCGCCTAATAACTTTGAAGGTTTCATCGCGTTCTAAGCCTAATTGGATATCATTACGATATAAGAGGGTAAGGTATTTATGATTTATCATAGTTGATCTTATTTCTAATTTAAACGTTTCACACTTAATTACAACGTAAAAAATCATTTCAGAGTAGTTTTTACTTTGATTAGGTAGGTGGAAGTTACTTAGATAATAAGCTGTTTATAATGAGTTGCCAAAGTATATAAAGAAAACAAGAATATCTGTAGATAATACAGACCTTATGATTGAAATAAATAAGATTATAAGTGATTATGTTGAAATTGAAAATTTACTTTAGAAACTGTTGAATAAAAGCATCCAGGAAATTAGATTTCCTAGATGCTTTTTTATCTATGTAATTATTTACCTAATTTTTCTAAGTGTTTAGCTAGGCGTTCGTTAACGAAATTCCAGTTTACAACACGGAAGAATTCTTTAATGTAGTCTGGACGACGGTTTTGGTAGTTTAGGTAGTAAGCGTGCTCCCAAACGTCTAATCCAAGAATTGGAGTAAGCCCTGTTAAGTATGGAGAGTCTTGGTTAGCTGTTGAAGTAACAACTAATTTACCTTCTTTATCTAAAGCAAGCCATGCCCAACCACTACCGAATCTTGTAGCAGCTGCAGCTGAGAAGCTCTTAACGAATTCTTCGTATCCACCAAGTTCAGCTTCAACTTTTTCTTTAACTAATCCAGCGAATTCAGAAGAATCTGCTTTAGTTAGTGATTGCCAGAATAGGCTGTGGTTGTGGTGTCCACCACCATTGTTGATAACAGCTTGACGGATGTCAGCAGGTACGCTATCGATGTTTTTTAATAGACCACAGATGCAGTTAGCTTCGAATTCTGGGTGTTTTTCTAAAGCTGCGTTTAAGTTGTTAACGTAAGCAGCGTGGTGTTTATCGTGGTGAATTTCCATAGTTTTAGCGTCGATAACTGGTTCTAAGAAATCGAATCCATAAGGTAATTCAGGTAATTTAAATGTCATAGTAATTGTCCTCCCGGGGTTTTTATAAATATATTACTATTATAAGAAAAATATTAAAAATAAACAACAAAAATGCTTACAAAAAATTTTTTTTATTCTATAGAAACTATTTTTCATCTTATCTAAACATTAGGAAATTAGTATTAAAATTTTAAACAGGAAGAGAAATTACTTATATTAATACTTTGAAAATATGTGTCTTAATGTAATAGTTGTATCTGATGTTATATGTAATATTTTATAATAGATATCATTAAGAGTTTCAATTTTTAATGGCTATCTATGGACTAATTTGAAAAAATTTTATACAATAGTATTTGCATGAAATATTTTAATCATGATAGAAAGTTTATAGTTATTAGACTTTAATTTTTAAATGTTTAATAGTATAATACAGTTGGAAATTTGTATAGATAAATAATTCGAAATTAATCGAAAGGAATTAGATAATGAAAATAGGAATTGATAAGATTGGTTTTGCGATGCCAAATTATTATTTAGATATTCGTGATTTAGCGACAGCTAGAGGAATTGAACCTGATAAGTTTACAAAAGGTTTATTACAATTAGAAATGAGTATTCCTCCTGTATCTCAAGATATAGTAACTCTTGGAGCACAAGCTGCATACGATATACTAGACAAAGATGATTTAGAAAAAATTGATATGATTATCGTAGGGACTGAGTCTGGAGTTGACCAAAGTAAGGCTTCTTCAGTATTTATTCACGGTCTATTAGATATTCAACCATTCGCACGTGCTATCGAAGTTAAAGAAGCATGTTACGGAGCAACTGCGGCATTAGATTTCGCAAAAAATCATGTTATGAATAATCCAGAATCAAAAGTACTTGTTATCGCTAGTGATATTGCGAAGTATGGTGTTAAATCTTCTGGAGAATCTACACAAGGTGCAGGAAGTTGCGCTATGTTAGTTAGCAGTAATCCGAGAATTTTAGAGTTTAACAATGATAATATTTGTTTAACTCGTGACGTTATGGATTTCTGGCGTCCGAACTATTCACAATACGCTTTTGTAGAAGGAAGATTTTCTACTGAGCAATACCTTGATTGTTTAACAACAACTTGGGGTAGATTTGTTGAAAAATCTCAAAATAAACTTAGTGATTTTTCAGCAGTATGTTTACATCTACCATATCCTAAACTAGGATTAAAAGGGTTAAGTTTGTTATTAGAACAAGCTGATGAAGATAAAAAAGAAGAATTACTTACTCGTTTTAATGAATCTATTTTATACAGCCAACGTGTAGGTAATATTTATACTGGATCTTTATTCTTGGGACTATTATCACTACTTGAGAATAATAACACATTAGAAGCAGGGAACAAGATTGCTCTATATAGTTATGGAAGTGGAGCTGTTGCGGAAATATTCAGTTTAACTCTAGTAGAAGGTTATAAAGATCAATTAAGAAATAATCGTTTTGATGATTTCGATAAGAGAACACGTATTTCAATAGATGAATATGAAAAAATGTTCTTCAGAGATACTACAGTGGACGAAGAAGGAAACTTAGATATTTCTGATATTAAAGATGAAAGCAGATTTGTCTTAGAGAAAATAGAAAATCACAAGCGAGTATATAAAAAACAATTTTAACAGGGGAAATCATGGGAAAAATTTGGAGTGGATTTTATAAAAAAAATATTAATGAACGCTTAGATGTTATTGAACAAGCGGATATTTTAAGTGAAGAATTTCTTTCTGTTTTGAAAAATAATGAAGTTTTAGACTTTGATATGGCTAATAATATGGTTGAGAATGTAATAGGAACTTTCTCGCTACCTTTTAGCGTTGTGCCAAATTTTGTCGTTGATAATAAAGAGTATGTGGTGCCATTCGTTACGGAAGAACCATCGGTAGTTGCTGCTTGTAGTAATGCTGGGAAAATCGTAGCGAAGTCTGGTGGTTTCAAAACAGAAGTACTAGATAGGAAGATGGTAGGGCATGTAGCTTTATACAATATAGCTGACACTGATGAAGCAGTAGAACGTATTTTACAAAGTAAAGATTTGCTTTTAAAAACAGCGGATGAAGCTTATCCGTCTATCGTGGCTCGTGGTGGAGGTGCTCGTGATATAGAGGTTAAAGTTCTATCAGAAGATGGAACAGATTTCGTAGTTGTTTACCTTATCGTTGACACTTTAGAGGCGATGGGAGCAAATATGTTAAATACTATGCTAGAGGCATTTAAAGTTTCCTTAGAATCACTAATTGAGGGTATAGCTCTAATGGCGATTTTATCGAATTATGCAACACGTTCACTAGTTACAGCAAAATGTGCTATTCCATTCGAGAACTTAGGAGAAAATGGAGAGTATCTTGCGAAAAGAATCGAACTAGCTAGTAAATTTGCTAAAGCTGATGTTTATCGAGCAGCAACTCACAACAAGGGTATCTTCAATGGTATTGATAGTGTTGTAATAGCGAGTGGGAATGACTGGCGGGCTATAGAAGCGGCATGTCAAAGCTATGCAGCTAAAGATGGTAAGTATCAAGGGTTATCTTCATGGCGTTGTGATGAAGAGGCTAAGGTGCTTGTAGGTGAAATTACCTTACCTATGCCGGTTGCTAGTGTAGGTGGTTCTATTGGAATCAATCCAACTGTAAAAGTAGCCAGAGGATTATTAAACAATCCTGATGCGAAAACTTTAGCGAGTGTACTTGTCTCTGTTGGATTAGCTCAGAATCTAGCAGCACTAAAAGCGCTGGTAGGAGATGGAATTCAAAAAGGTCATATGAAACTACACGCAAAATCATTAGCGATTTTAGCTGGAGCTACTAATGATAATATTGAATTAATCGTAGAAGAACTACGAAAAGAAAAACACATGAACTTAGCTAGTGCTAAGAAAATAGTAGAGAAATACAATAAATAAAGTTAAGAGAGATTAGAATGCCTAGTCTCTCTTATTTGATAATTCTAGTAAGATCTATCTTATTTGTGTATAAATCTAAAAAAGGTTAATAAATTTAATCTAGAAAAACTGTTTAATAAGAATAGAAGTTTCTATATTTATAGTAGAAATATTAAAAATGAAATCTAAATTACTGTTGTTATAAGATTTTTTATTATCATAAAAATGTGGTTGAAATACTGTTCTTAATATCTTTTTACACTGTTTTATGATAAATAATAAAACTTTTTTTAATTTTGTGAGCAGTTTCATTGATTAATAATTTTAAATGATATATTATATAAAGTATAGAAATTAACAAATTAATATCTATAAAAAATATTTAAAGAAAAAGTATATTTAATTTCAATTAATGGAAAATTGATATGTAGTATACAGGAGGCAAAATTATGTCATTAGAAAGCAAATTCGATGAAATCAAAGGATCGGTTAAAGAAGGTTTAGGAAAATTAACTGGAGATAAGTCAATAGAGGTTGAAGGGTTAGCTGAACAAGTAGCTTCTAAAGTAAAAGAAGCTGCAGAAGGTGCTAAAGATGCAGTAGAAGGCGCTATCGACAGCGTTAAAGACAAATTAAAATAAGACGAATGTTTATTGAATTCTTTTGTTAGGATATGGATAAATTGAAGTAACGAAGGAAGAGATTCAATATTTTTGTACTATAGGTGATTGACGGAAGTAAAGAAAACTTGGTCAATCATCTATTTTTTTATAACAAATTTTAAAGGGTAATAAATAATTACTTTAATTACAATTGTTTCTAAAAAATGTTTATAAATTGAAACTAGTAAAACTGTTATATAGAGAGTCTTATAATTTGTTTCTGATCAAAATATTAAAAAATATAGTTAAAAACACATATAAACTCTATTGTTATAATGGATTTTAAATTATGTTTTAAAATATATATTTATGATAAAAACTGTTTTAATTATATATAAATTAGTGTTTTAACATAAATTATAAAACTTTTTTAAATTTTATGAGCAGTTATATTGATTTAAGATTAAAAGTGATATATCATATCTATAATAAATATTTATTATTAGTATATAAATATTTAGAGGAAATAATTAAGGAAAGGGGAAATAAATATGGTTTGGTCAATTATAGTAGGTGGTTTCATAGGGTTTGTAGCTGGCGGAATCACAAAAAAAGGCGGAGCCATGGGTATCATTTCTAATGTTATCGCAGGTTTAGTAGGTTCATCAGTAGGACAATCATTATTTGGAACTTGGGGTCCAAGCCTAGGTGGAATGGCGTTAATTCCTTCTATCTTAGGTGCGGTAATTGTAGTAACTATAGTATCAATATTCTTTGGGAAAAAATCTTAAAACATTTTTTCTATAAATGAATAGTCAATTTTTGAAAGGAGGTTTAAAATGACTAAAGCAAAAAAAATAATTTCTATTATTGTTTGTCTATTAGCTTTAACAGTTATGGTTCCCATTATGATAGAGTATCATAATGTTAGCGGATTAGATCCACAATTTTTAGATTTACAATTATTTGATTGGAAACAATTTTCTTTTTTAGAACTTTATCTTTCTAGATATATTTTCTGGGGAGCATTAGTATTATCAACATTGATAATTCTTTCAATATTAGTAATAGCATTTTATCCTAAACAACATTTAGAAGTAAAACTATCTGATAAAGGTGGTAAATTATCACTAACAAATTCAGCTATTGAAGGATTTGTTAAAAATTTAGTGATTGAACAAGGATTAATTAATAATCCATCGGTAAAAATAAATAGTAGAAAAAATAAATGCCTTATTAATGTAAAAGGGGAATCAGCTTCTTCAGAGAATATTATTCAGAAGAGTGATCAGATTCGAGATGGAATAAAAGATGGATTGGTTGAGTTTTTCGGTATAGATAAAGCTGTAAAACTTAAGATTTCTGTTTCTGATATTCAGAAAAAAGTAACTAAAAAGAGTACAAGTCGTGTAAAGTGAGGACATAAATTATGGAATGGCTAAAAAAACATCAATACACTGTTGTATCAGGATTATTGGGAGCATTTCTAGCTTGTTTAATTCTGTTCTTAGGGTTTTTCAAAACTATTTTTGTTTTGATTTTCACTGCACTAGGAATTGTAACAGGATATTATATAAAGAATAAAATATAAAAATTTGTAATTAGGAGAAAAGATATATGTCTAATCCAAATGAAAATAATGTAGAAACAAAAGAATTAACTACAAGTAATAGTGAAGCAAGAGGAGAATTGACATTTGATAATGATGTAATTAAAAAAATTATCGGTCAAGCTCTAGAAAATGTTTCAGGATTGCTAGCAGTTGATGGAGGTTTTTTCTCAAATTTAACAGATAAATTAATTAATACTGATAATGTTACATCAGGTGTTAATATTGAAGTCGGTAAGGAACAAGTAGCTGTTGACTTAAATATCATAGTCGAGTATAAAAAAAGTGTTCCTAAAATTTTTGAGGAAATTAAACGAGTGATTACAACTGATATAAACAAAATGACTGGATTAGAAGTTGTAGAAGTTAATGTTAATGTAATCGATATTAAAACTAAGGAACAACATGAAGCAGATTCAGTAAGTTTACAAGATCGTGTGTCTAATGTTGTTGAATCAACAGGAGAATTTGCATCTGATACCTTTACATCAGCTAAAGCAGGTATAAGTGATGGGTTTTCAACAGTTAAAGAAAAAGTTGGAGATGCAACTGAAGTAGTTGTAGATAAGGCTATAGATGTAAAAGATGCAGTTGTAAATAAAGCTGTAGATGTAAAAGATGCTGTAGTAGAAAAAGCAGAAGATGTAAAAGAAGCAGCTGCAGACAAAGTAGAAGAAGTGAAAGAAGTAGCATCAGAAGCTAAGGAAGCAGTAGTAGACAAAGCAGAAGAAGCAAAAGAAGCAACTGCAGACAAAGTAGAGGAAGCGAAAGAAGTAGCAACAGAAGCAAAAGATGCAGCAGCAGAAGAAGCAAAAGAAGCAACTGCAGACAAAGCAGAAGAAGCAAAAGAAGCAACTGCAGGCAAAGTAGAAGAAGCGAAAGAAGTAGCATCGGATAAAGCAGATAAAGGATTCGCGGGGAAACTATTTTCAAAAGTGAAAGAGGCTGCAGAGGATGCTAAAGATGCCGTAGAAGATGCTTATGACGGCGTAAAAAACATGGTAAAAAAAGATAAATAAAAATAAATAAAGAATAATATTTAGGAGGCACTATTATGTCATTAGAAAACAAATTTGATCAATTAAAAGGTTCAGTAAAAGAAGGATTAGGGAAATTAACAGGTAACGATAAATTACAAGCTGAAGGATTCGCAGAAAAAGTAGTTTCAAAAGTAAAAGAAGCAGCAGAAGATGCATTTGACGGTGTAAAAAATGTAGCTAGTGTAGTAGCGGATAAAGCGGCAGATGTCAAAGATGCAGTAGTAGAAAAAGCAGCAGAATTAAAAGATGGAGCAGCAGATAAAGCAGAAGACGTAAAAGATGCTGTAGAAGATAAAGTAGAAGACGCAAAAGAAGTAGCGGAAGACGTGAAAGACGCAGCAGCAGACAAAGCGGAAGATGTAAAAGATGCTGTAGAAGATAAAGTAGAAGACGCAAAAGAAGTAGCGGAAGACGTGAAAGACGCAGCAGCAGACAAAGCAGAAGACGTAAAAGATGCTGTAGAAGATAAAGTAGAAGACGCAAAAGAAGTAGCGGAAGACGTGAAAGACGCAGCAGCAGACAAAGCAGAAGATGTAAAAGATGTAGCAGAAGATAAAGTAGAAGACGCAAAAGAAGTAGCGGAAGACGTGAAAGACGCAGCAGCAGACAAAGCAGAAGATGCAAAAGAAGTAGCAGAAGATGTAAAAGATGAAGCAGCAGACAAAGCAGAAGACGTAAAAGATGCTGTAGAAGATAAAGTAGAAGATGCTAAAGAAGCTGTTGAAGAAGAAGGATTCGCTGGAAAACTGTTTTCTAAAGTAAAAGAAGTGGCGGAAGATGTAAAAGAAGCTGCAGAAGATGCTATTGAAGATGTAAAGAAAATGGTTAAATAATAAGACTATTATTTATCAAATCCTTTTATTAGAAAACTAGTAAATCTCAGTAATATTAAATAGGAATCTATATAGGTAACTGGCAGAAGTAGAACTTAAGTCGGTTACCTATTTTTATATTATTTCAATAAAGAGGTTCCCTGGATATCGATTTTAAATTAACGTAAAAAAACATCGCCATGTGAAATGACGATGTTCCGTTCTTTTAATATAATTCGAATCTTTCTACGTAATACATTGTTCTATTTGCTCCGCTTTCGTAGTTTTTATTGTTTAAGCGAAGTGTCATCATACCTACGGGTTTTCTAGTAGCGATGTTTTCGTATGGGATAAGAACTCTATCTCCTTTAATTTTCCATTTTTCCACTGGCATGAAGATTGCATCAGTGGCTCCACCGTAACCTATGTCGCTTTTAGCTAAGAATATTTGATCTTTTGTGAAGTATACTACTTTGTTTTTATGATTCATCAATTTTTCTAAGTTTTGCTTGCTAAAATCGGCAACTTTATTATTTAATTGAATGAATTCTATATCTTTATCATTTTGTAATCTTTGTAGTACATCTTGTTTATGGAATGTTTGTGTATTGTATGTATTTAGTAAGTCTAATATTTTAGTTAAGTTTATTTGTTTAACTATATTATCGCTACCATCGTTACTAGCGATGAATCTTATTACGTTAGCTGTGCTACTACCTTGTAGATTTAACATGCCATATGCCATAGGTTGTAAAATTTCTCCGGCTTTAGCTAGGTCATGTTTTTGAGTTTGAGTAGTACTTTGAATTGTAGTATTTTTTCTAGTAGGAGTCGCTATCTGAGTTGTAAGTTTGTTATTAACGATATTTGTATTAACGTTAGTATCTGTTTGTTTAATATGTTCAACTTCTTTTTGTAGGTTAGCTAAAGAAGTTGGAGTTTCTTCAGTAGTTTTTACTTCACTAGTAATATTATCATTGTTTTTATTTTCAATTTTTTGGGCTACTTTATCTGTACAACCAGTCATAAGTCCTATTCCTAGAATAAATATACCTGTTGTTTTTAGAAGTTTATTCATATTATCCACCTTCTTTTTTGTATAACTTCTTTACACTTATATTATACATCTTTAAATTACAAAAAACAACCTTTTATTACAAAAATATTACATTTATATTACGAAAATATTTACTTAGTATTACATTGGTATATTTTGAAAAATTATAGAGTTTTATAGATTATTTGAATAAGCATAATATTTATAGTAAAATATACTAGTAAAATTCAATTAGGAGATTAAAAACATGAATAGAGTTGCTATTGTAAGTGCTAAAAGAACTGCTATAGGAAGTTTTGGAGGAAGTTTAAAAGATGTTCCTGCTGCAAAAATTGGTGGAGATCTTGTAAAACAAGCATTAGAAACTGTAAATCTTGATCCAAATCTTGTTGATGAAATTATATTCGGAAATGTATTGCAAACTGGTCTTGGGCAGAATGTAGCGAGGCAAATTGCTGTTAATGCAGGTATTCCAAAAGAGAAAAGCGCCTTTGTTGTGAATAAAGTTTGTGGTTCAGGGTTAAAGAGTGTTGTTCTTGGAGTTCAATCTATTATGGTAGGAGATAATGATATCGTAGTTTGTGGTGGAGTAGAGAATATGAGTGCAGCGCCGCATTATACAAAAAATGCTCGTTTTGGCCAAAAACTTGGTAGCTTTGAATTAGAAGATACTATAATCAATGATGGTCTGACAGATGCTTTTGAGAATTATCACATGGGTATCACTGCTGAAAATATCGCAGAGCAATACAATATTACAAGAGCAGAGCAAGATGAGTTTGCTCTAGCGAGTCAAAAAAAGGCGGCTTTAGCAATTGAGAATAATTTATTTTCTGAGGAAATTGCTCCGATAACTATTAAAACTAGGCGTGAAGAAATTATTTTTGATACAGACGAATATGTTCGTGGGAATACAACATTAGAAAGTTTAGCTAAATTGCGTCCGGCTTTTAAAAAAGATGGAACTGTAACAGCGGGGAATGCCTCAGGAATTAATGATGGAGCTGCTTGTGTTATTTTAATGAGTGAAAAGCGTGCCAAAGAGCTAGGTATAGATGTTCTTTGTTATATTGAAGGTTATGCTTCAGCAGGTCTAGATAATAAGGTAATGGGGCTAGGGCCGGTACCTGCAACACAAAAAGTATTAGAAAAATTAAATCTAAATATTGAAGACATTGATTTATTTGAAATGAACGAAGCCTTCGCAGCGCAATCTATAGCCGTAACACGTTTATTAAATCTAGATACGACTAAAGTTAATACGCGTGGCGGTGCAATAGCACTAGGACATCCAATAGGAGCGAGCGGGTGTCGTGTTTTGGTTACATTAGTGCATGCATTAATTAAAGATAACAAAGAAAAAGGGCTATGTTCTCTTTGTATAGGTGGAGGCCAAGGTATCTCTATGGTAATTTCTAGGGAATAAGGATACATTTTTATAAAAATATATATTATAAAAATGTGTATACTTAACTTAAATTAATTGCACCTATAAAAATAATTGTTTATTAATAAAGAAAGTGTTAAAATAGATAAGTGATTATTTTTAAGGAGAAATATTGTGAATAAATTCATGAAAGAACATGGACAAGTTATTTTGTGGTTCATCTTTCTAGTATTTATGATAATATCACTTAGTATGGTATTTACTCATGGTGTTAGATACGCTATTATAGTATTTGTGTTAAATTTCATACTATTATGTCCACCTATTGTAAGATTTATTCAGCGAAAAACACGTTTGAAAAAAGTTGTTTTAGGTGTTGTAAGTGCACTAGTTATGATGTTAACAATGTTAATGACGAATCATTTTAGTGAAGCTAGAAAAGAAGAACAGAGAAAAACTTTCCAAGAAAAAAAAGAAGAACGTGATAAAAAATTAGAAGAACAGTCTTCAGAAGATGATAAACTGGAGAATAAAGAACAACAGGTTTCTTCTTCATCTGTTGTTAAGAAAAAAAATGATTCGAGAGATGGTGATAAGAGTGAGATTGTTCAAGTATCTCAAAATCAACAAGCTCAACAATCAAAAAAGGTGATAGTAAGAGCGAGTAAGAAAAATGGCTATTATTATACACCAACACATCCTTCTTATAATAATGTTGCAGCTAAAAATCTATTAGTATTTAATTCAGAAGAAGAAGCTCAAAGAGCAGGATATAAAAGAGCTGTGTAGTAGTTATGAAAGATCTCAGACTAGGAATGTTTGAGGTCTTTTATTTCATTTGAAAGTTAAAATAAAAAAACGTGTTTGGGGAACACGTTTTTTTATTGAACTAAATTAAGTTCTAAGCAATTACTTGCTTGTTTATATCTAATCTTATATACAAATAACAAAAGAGTTTTTTAACTCTTTAAAAGGGAGAATGGCTTGCCTAGGGAGCGACAAGCCACATTATGAAAAAAATTAAAAAGTTTTATTATCTGTTAATATCATAAAGAATTAACCGAAATATTGGTTTAAACAAAAATAATTTCAAACTTAAAAGGGAGAAACGACAAATGTCGTTAAGTGTGAAATTTCATTACTTTTGTTTAGGTAATCATTATATACTGAAAACTTTAAATATACTTAAAATTAATTAAAATAATGAAATTTTTTCATGAGTTTTCATTTTTAATTCAAAGTTTATAGTTTTTCTATTGTGAAGCTCCAAATAATCATTGATTTGAGAAAAGATTTTGCTTCCAAAAAAGCCGCGGTATGCTGATAGTGGACTTGGATGGGCTGATTCTATAATTTTATGTTTTGAAGGATCGATAAGTTTCTTTTTCCCTCGTGCATAGTTTCCCCATAAAACAAAAACTACATTTTCATTTTTTTCAGAAATAGTTTCAATTATATAATCTGTGAAATCTTCCCAGCCCATTTTGCTATGACTCGCTGGAGAATTCTTTTCTACAGTTAGAACCGCATTAAGTAAGAATACACCTTGTTTAAACCAAGGTTCGAGATTTCCTGTGTTGGCGGGTTTGATACCTAAGTCATTATACAACTCTTTGTAGATATTTATTAAGCTTTTTGGAAGTGGGACACCATCGTTGACTGAAAAGCTTAAACCACAAGCTTGATCAGGATTATGATAAGGGTCTTGTCCTAAAATTACGACTTTGATATCTTCTAGCGCCAGATCGAAAACTCTAAAAACTTGTTCTTTTGGTGGATAGATTGTTGTAGTAAGACGTTGTTCATTTATTTTTTTTATCATACTATTAAGTTCATCTATTTTTTGGTAATTTTTGAATACTTCATTCCAGCTGTTATGCATATAAAACTCCTTTGAATAATATATTTATATAATCTTTTTAAAGTATAGCATAGTTATAAGTATATTAAAATAGCCGAAATGAAATTGCTTGGTTATAACAAGAATATAAGTAGTATGATATAATTATATTAATGAATATCTAGGAGGAATATGTATGAAATTGGGTTTTATAGGTGCTGGAAATATGGGGAAATCTATTCTAGAAGGATTACTTCGAAGTGGAAAAGTTAGTAACTCAGACATTTTTGTGAGAAATTCTTCAGATAAGAGTACTAGTAGAGTTGTTAATGAGATGGATGCTGTATTCTGTAGAAATCTAGAAGAGATAGTGAAAAATAGTGATATTATCTTTTTAGGAGTGAAACCATATCTAGTGGGAGAAATAATAGATGAAGTGGGAGACAATTTTAAAAATAAGATAGTTATTTCGATGGCAGCGGCAGTAGAAATAAAAGACTTAGAAAGAAAATTGCCTAATACTAAAATAGTTAGAATTATGCCGAATACACCTGTAAAAGTAGGTGCTGGAGTTGTAGGAGTTGTATTTAATTCTTTGGTAAATGATGAAGATAAAATAATAGTATTAGATTTATTAAGTAACTTAGGTATTGCCGAGGAAATATTGGAAAAAGACATGGCGGCTTTAACAGCTTTAAGTGGTTCAGGTCCTGCGTACGGATATTTATTTATAGAAGCATTAGCCGATGGTGCTGCTTTAAATGGTTTAAAACGTAGTGTTGCTTATAGACTTGCTGCAAACACTGTTTTGGGAGCTGCGAAAATGGTCTTAGAAACTAAAGAGCATCCAGGCAAGTTAAAAGATGATGTATGTTCACCAAGTGGAAGTACTATCGAAGCTGTGAGAGTTTTGGAACAAAAGAATTTCCGCAGTGCAGTTATAGAGTGTGAAAAAGCTTGTTTTGATAAATTAGATAGAATGAAATAAAACTAAGTTAAAAGCTTCAACCAAAGAGATTTGGCTGAAGCTTTTAGTTTCTATTTATTTAATTCATCTGTTAAGTTGTAAAGTTCATCTACTAGGTGACCAACATAAGCGATAGCTTCTTTAAGTGGTTCATCAGTACTTACATCACAACCTGCAAGTTTAGAAAGATCTAGTGCTGACATGCTACTTCCTTTAGTAAGAACATTTAGCCAAGTGTCTGCATAAGAGCTATCATTATCGATCTTATTAGCGATAGCTGTACCGATTGTTAATCCTGCAGAATAAGTGTATGGATATAGTCCCATGTAGTAGTGAGGTTGTCTCATCCAAGTAAGTTCTGCCCCTTCATTTACTACTAAACTATCTCCGAAGAATTCTTCCATAACATCACGTTTAACTTTAGAAAGAACATCAGCATTAAGCATTTCGTTGTTATCTACCATTTTGTAGATTCTGTCTTGATAAACAGCTTCTAAGTAGTGTGTTACCATATTGTGGAAGTATGTTCTACTAATCATGTTGCTGATAACCCAACGTTTGAAACGAGCATCAGTGTTAGTTTTCAGTAGGTAGTTAGATACGATAACCTCGTTACAAGTTGATGGAGCTTCAACGAAGTAAAGTGGGCAATCGTTGTTTAACATTGTTTGGTGTTTTCCTGTACTCATGAAGTGATATGCATGTCCAAGTTCGTGAGCAAGAACGAAAACTTCATTCATTTTTCCAGTCCAAGAAAGTAGAATAAATCCAGCTACATTAGGAACTGTTGCGCAGAATCCACCAGTACTTTTCCCGATGTTTTGAGGGAAGTCAGTCCAACGTTTGTCATAACTTTCATCAATCATTTTAACGTAGTCTTCACCAAGAACACCAAGTGCTTTTTTAAGGTAAGAACGAGATTCGTCGATAGTCATATCAACTTCGAAATCTGGATCAAGGTTAATTTTACAGTCTGCAAACTGCATATCTTCAATTTTATGTTCGCGAGCTAGAAGTTTAATGTAACGTTGAATATGAGGTGCTAAGTCTGTCATAAGAGTACGGATTTGACGATCATATAATTCTCGATTACCATCTTGCTCGGCTAATAGGTAGTCGATAACACTATCATAACCACGCATTGTAGCAAGCATTTTTTCTTTTTTGATTTGTGAAATATATTCATTTGCTGAAGTGTTTTTATAAGTATCTAATGTTTTATAGAAACTTTTCGCAGCATTACGGCGAATTTCAGTATCATTATCCATTTCATGTAAGTTTTCGTATAAAACAAAACTGTTTTCGAAAGTTTTTCCATTTGCTTCGAAGCTGTCGAATTGCATATCCTCGTGCTTAGTTACCTCGTATAGATTGTAATAACCGGGAAGACTCTCATAGTTTGCGATTACTTGTTCAGCTTCTTTTGATAATGTATGTTTTTTCTCCTGAACAATTTTTTCGAAGTAATATTCTAAATCGGGACGATAGTTTTTCACGAAATCTTTAATGAATTGCTCATCTAGTTCTACAAGTTCAGTATCGAAGAAACTTAAATTCCCTGCCCATAAAGTAGAAACATCTTCAAATAGTGTTACATTTTGTACTACATTGTCATTAAATCTATCCACCGCCATTGGTAACTCAGCGTAGTGAGATAGTTTATAGTATTCTTCGTAAAGTTCTTCGTATTTTTTAACGGCAGTATCTAAAGTAGCATGATTCGCTAATTTTCCTTCGTAAGTAGCCTTGAAATCTAAGATTTCTTTTTTAATATTTTCAAGGCTCGCTTTAAAATCTTCATCAGTTTTATATAGAAGAGTCATATCCCAAGTATATTTCTCTTCAACTTCATTTCTTGGTATTAATTTCATTTCAGTCATAGTTTACCTCCATTTATTAGTGTGGACACTAATAATCCAATTTCTATTTATATATTAAAAATATATCTAATATTAATTATAGTACTTTAATGTAGATAGGTAAAGGTAATTATATTAGTTTGTTATAAAACTATAAGTTATTTATATATATATATAGAAGAAAATCTAGATTATTATATAAATAACCTAGATTTACCTTATATTAATTAAATTTTATTTCATCTATTTTATTAGTTTTTCGAGTTATTATATATTCTCCTTTAGAGTCTTTTAATATAGCCTCAACTAATTGTTTAGCAACAGCATATTCTTCTTTAGCCATTGAGTTTTTCTCTTTTTCAAGATTTTCTTTAAAGATATCGTTCATAGGAGTTTTTGCATCAAGTGTAATTGTAGTAATCTCATTTGTATTAGTGTCTATTACTAAAGAAACTGGTATACTCATTTGTGATAAGTTTGCATCTCCATTGAATAACATATCATCATCACTTAATTTGAATTTATCTTTAATTTCAGAAAGTTTAATTTTTCCACTAAATGTTAGTTTTGTATCATTTTTTTCATAATTTTTATCTAGTACTAAGTCAAATATAGAACTTCTTCTGAAAAATTGATCTAATCCTGAAAGGAAATCTGCATCGTCTTCAAGTTTTTTAGCTACTAATCTCCCATCTACAACATCATATTTTTCATAACCAGAATCTATTTTTTTTAAGAAAACATGCTCTATTTCTTTTGAGTTTCCTTCAGCAGAAGTTTCTTGTTTAGAATAATCTTTTAATATATTTCCTTTTTCATCGATTTTAATATTCGATGTCATAGTTAGAGAAAAATGCTCATCTCCTACTTGAGTTTCTAGAGTAAGTTTACTGTCTAATTCAAGATTATTGTCTTTTGGGAAATTATTCAGAGCCGCTTTAACTATCTCTTCATTTGATAATTCTTTTTTTGCTTCTTGTTGCGTAGGTTGATTGTTGTTATCGTTTTTGTTTTGAGCACAACCTAGTGTTATTCCTGAAAGAACTGCGATAGCGACAGTTAATAATAACTGTTTTTTCATTCTATAACCTCCATAATTGTTTTCATAGTTACTATTTTACTTGTAAGAGTGATTTATGTCAACTAGTGAATTTTATAAACTTCTTTTTATTTTATAAAAAGTTTACGTTCATAATTTTTTGATGTATAATTTTACTAAGTAAAAAAATATTTATTAAAAAGCGAGGTATCTTATGAAAATAGCAGTAGTAGGTGGGGGAATAGTGGGAGCTACATGTGCTTATTATTTGTCAAAAGAACAAAAAAATGAAATAGTAGTTTTTGATTATGGCTTGGGTCAAGCTACAAAAGCATCAGCTGGGATTATAAGTCCGTGGTTTTCTAAAAGACGTAATAAACCTTGGTATAAGATGGCAAGACTAGGTGCGGATTTTTATTTAAAATTAGTCAAAGATTTAGAAGATGATGGCTATAATACTGACTTTTATTCACAATGTGGAGTATATTTATTGAAAAAAAATGAAGCTAAGCTACCTGAGTTAAAAGAACTTGCAGAAAGTCGTAAAGAATTATCGCCGATGATAGGGAATTTAGAGATAATTACAAAAGAAGAGATTCAAAAGATCATTCCTAGCTTCAACAACAATGGAGATGTACTGTATGCGAGTGGTGGTGGACGAGTAGAAGGAGAGAGATTCGTTAATACTTTACTTAGTGCCTCGAAGGCTAATGTCGTTAGGGAGAAAGTTAGTCTAAAGGTTGTGGGAGATAAGTATGAGCTTAATGGAGAGGTTTTTGATACTGTTGTTCTTGCGACTGGTGCGTGGTTAAAAGACATACTAGAGCCTCTTGGCTTTGATGTTGATGTCCGTCCGCAAAAAGGGCAACTAAGAGATTATAAAGTTTCTGATGAAAACACAGAATCTTATCCGGTTATTATGCCTGAGGGTGAATTGGATATTATCCCATTTGAAAAAGGTGTTGTTAGTGTTGGAGCGACACATGAAAATGATATGGGCTTTGATTTAACTGTTGATAAACAGCAACTTGATACTTTTGGTGAAGAAGCGGAGAGTTTCTTAGGTGAATTAAAAAATGCAGAGATAATAAATGAACGTGTTGGAATTAGAGCTTATACTAGTGATTATTCTCCGTTTTTTGGTGAGGTTCCGACATTAGAAAATGTTTATGCGATTAGTGGTCTTGGTTCTTCTGGTTTAACTACAGGTCCAATAATTGGCTATAGTGTAGCGAATATAATTTTAGGAAATGATATAGAATTAGATCCACGAGATTATAATATTGAAAACTACATAACACGTAAGTAAGAAGATATTATTAATATAACAATAAAAAAGCACTGAACGATTTTGTTCAGTGCTTTTTAATGTTTTCAGTTGTTAATTATTTGTGAGCTAATTCTTTGGCTCCACGATGACTTAGTACTGCGAATACGATACAAAGAACTGCAGATGCTAGAAGTACGTAAAGACCTCCAGACCATCCTACACGGTCAACAACGAATCCGATGAACCAAGTACCGAATGAAGCACCCACGATGTAACTCATGAATCCTCTTAGACCAACTGCGTTACCAACAGCAAATGATGGAACAACTTCCATAGTTTGAACTGATGCTAAGAATTGTGGTACGTAGATTAGACATCCAGAAAGGCTGGCAAATACGATTACCCATACTAGAGAAGTACTTTCCCAATATCCGATTAGACAGAAGAAAATGATAACCATTGCACCGATTGCTGGAGGCATACGGTAACCTTTGAATACTTTATCAGATAGGTATCCAGCAAGAAGTGTCGATGGGATAGCAGCCCACTCGAATAATGTGAAGGCGATACCCATTTGTCCTTTTGTGAATCCTTTAGTTTCTAATAAGTAAATTGGAAGCCAAGAGATTAATCCGAAACGGATTAAGTATACGAATGTATCAACTAAAGATACATACCAAGCGTGTTTGTTTTTTAATACGTAGTTTACGAAAATTTGTCCTGCACTTAAGTTTGCAGCTTCTTCTGGTACGTGTTTTACTTCTACTTTGTGAGTTTCACCAGTGATTTCTTCCATAGTTGGTAAACCTTCGTTTTCTGGTTTTCCTTTAACTAAAACAAGGATGATGATAACGAAGATAATAGCGATAATCGCTGGGAATACGTAGTATGCTAATTTCCAGTGTTCTTTACCAAAGATGAAGAATCCTAATGTAACAACACTTGCTACGATTCCTCCACCGACGTTGTGAGAGATGTTCCAAAGAGCAGTCATACGACCACGTTCTTTTTTAGGATACCAGCTTGCAAGTGTGATGAATGCTGGTCCAACTCCCATACCTTGGAAAAGACCTAGTAATATTACTAAGATTGATACTAAGAATACAGTGTGACTAACTCCAAGTGCTAAGTTTACAGATGCACAAAGGAAAAGACCAAGAGCCATATATTTTTTTGGATCGGCTTTATCAGCTAAACTACTCATGAACCCTTTACTTAATCCATATGCAAGTAACATGTAACTCATGATTGCACCCATTTGAGTTTTAGAAATTCCTAAAGATGCTTTAAGATCACTACTCGATAAACTGATGTTATTTCTAACAATATAGAATGCCATATATCCAAGGAATACCCCAAGGAAAGAAATAAATCTTAATTTCTTATAAGTTGGCATAACTTTATCGGCAGGAACTGTATGTGATTTAGCTTTAGGTTTTAAAAATGATAACATAAAAAATGTTCCTCCTAAATTATTATTTATATATAATTTTAATAACTGAAAACTATGTGTTATATCAGCATGTTAAATTATATACTACAGAAAGGGAGGTTGTCAATAGTTTTTTATATATTATATAATATTATTTTTTTTATAGTCTTAATTTTAGAAATGCCACTATTATTCTTTAAATAACACTTATAATCAAATAAACTTTATAAATATTTTTCATAATTGTCGATAAAAAACAACTACAAATGTAAGCTGGTTTGTAGGAAAAAACCTTACAATTAGGGTAAGGATTTTTCTTTTATTTAATAAAATGAAACTGTATTTGAAAACGATATATGTAGTTATATTTTTATAGTTTATATTCAATTAATGTGTTAATAAGAATTGAATTTATCTAAATAGATGAGATTCGATATGATTGAGCGCTTTGTATTTAATGATAATATTTATTTATTTAATAATATAGGTTAAAACTGTTGTAATAAGTATAGTATAGTATGTTATAATTTGCTGTGCTATAATAAAATGTGAAATAAAGATATGGATAGGTGAAGAGTTATGATTAGAAATTCTAAAATAATAGCTACTATAGGTGATGCTACAGATAAAGTGTTACGAAAAATAGTGGAAGGTGCAGCGGACGCTGTATTGATAGATTCTTATTATGGGAATAATGAACAAAATATTGAAAGAATAGAGGAGGTTAAATCTCTAAGAGAAGAAGTGGGAAGAGACTTAGCTATAATATATGATGTTGATCATATTTATGCGAAAAATAAGTATAAACTTATAAAAATAGATGGGGAGAATGTAGACTTTGCCTGTGCAAATGATGTAGATTTCGTTGCGTGTCCTTTTGTTGGGAACCTAGAAGAGATTACGAAGGTGAAAGAGATTATTAAGTCACATGGAAAAAATATAGGGATTATTGTTAAGATAGATTGTAAAGATGGTTATGATAATCTTGATGGAATACTAGAAATTGCGGATGCGATTATGATTAATCGTGACGAACTTGGGGTAGATATTTCGTATGAAGATTTACCTGGAATTCAAAAAGAAATAGTAAGAAGAGCTAATGAAGCTGCGAAAGTAGTTATTCTAACTACTCAAATGTTATATTCTATGGTTTACAATCCAAGACCGACTAGAGCCGAAGTGTCTGATGTTGCGAATGCGATTTTCGACGGTGTTGATGCGGTAATGTTAACAGAGGAGACTGCGATTGGTGATTATCCGTGTGAAGCGTTAGAAACATTAGATAGAATTATAAGAACTGTTGAGAAAAATAATGCTGTTGATGCTGAAAGATTCGAAGTGGAAGGATATAAAATGAGTATCTCTCACGCTGTCTCTATGACGACAAAACATCTTTTAGAAGCAGTTGACGTAAAAAGTATTGTAACTTATACAAAATCAGGAACAACAGCTCGTTTCATCGCGAGATATCGTCCAAATGTGCCTGTGTTAGCCGTTTTACCTGATAGAGAAAGTGCTAGAAAGTTAGTTATTACTAGAGGAATAGTACCGTATATCGAACCTAAGATGTTAAGTATGGAAGAGATGCTAAGTAATGCCTCTTCATATTCTAAAAAAGTTGAATTAGCGGAAGTTGGTGATCTTATCTTGATAACTGCAGGGCAACCAGATACAGGAAAAGGGACTGTACCACCTACAGACTTTGTATATGTAAGTAAAGTTGACTAGTTAGGTATTAATACGATTTGTAGGTACGAGTTTTAATGTCTATGTTGTTTAACATAATTTTTGTAGACGATACTTAATGTAGTATATTCTAGGAATTATAGAAGATATTTTGAGGGCTAATCAAAAAGCCCTAAATTTTAACAAAGTGTATATGAGAACTCATAGACGCAGTGATTTATTGATATCTAAATACGCTTTATAAAAGCTTTTTAGATATCTAATAAACTTTGTGGGGGTGACTCGATAAAATCGATTTTTTCTATGAAATCATGATTTTTGAGTCGCTCCCTTTTTCTTTTATAAAAAAATAGCACAACGCTTGCATTTTATGATATAATTAAATGTGGATTTTTGTACATATAATTGCAAACAATATGTGTACGGTAGCAATATTATGTAAAAGAAAGGAGATTATTTATGATAGCTGAATACTTATCAGGAGTGAGCACACTGACACTAATTATTCATTTGTTGGATATATTATTAGTTTGGTTTTTAGTTTATAAACTATTGAGTTTATTAAAAGGTACTCGTGGTATGCAACTTATTAAAGGTATTTTAATTGTTATTGGATTTAAAATATTCTTTAATTTTATTGGATTTAGAACGATGACATACATATTTGAACAAGTAGTAACTTGGGGAGTATTGGGAATAATGATTATATTCCAACCAGAATTACGAAGAGCTCTTGAGTATATTGGAAGGGTACAGC
This sequence comes from Gemella parahaemolysans, assembly GCF_053758945.1. Classification (NCBI taxonomy): domain Bacteria; kingdom Bacillati; phylum Bacillota; class Bacilli; order Caryophanales; family Gemellaceae; genus Gemella; species Gemella parahaemolysans. The sequence goes on along the minus strand of NZ_JBSMTP010000003.1, from coordinate 56,002 downwards.
TGTCTAATATCTTTAATATAAATTATAAAGATGTTCAGAAAAATTCTACTGAACATATTATAAAAGCTGTTGTTGATTCATCTAGACATATGGCGCGTCGAAGAATAGGTGCACTAATCGTACTAGAAAATAATACTGGTCTTGATGAGTATGTAGAAAGTGGTATTACGGTCAATGCTGAGGTGACAAATGAACTTATAATTAATATTTTTATTCCAAATACACCTTTGCATGATGGCGCTATAATAATCGATGAAAATAAGATTCGTGCAGCAAGTTGTGTACTTCCTTTGTCGGATAATAGATCGATAGCTAGTAGTTATGGGACAAGGCACCGTGCTGCTTTAGGATTATCTGAAGTGACAGATGCCATTATAATTGCCGTTTCCGAAGAGACTGGGAAGATTAGTGTTTGTCATAATGGGATTTTAACTTCGGATTATTCAACAGACGAACTGACAGATTACTTGGCAAAAAACTGGAAACAGCAAGAAAAAATAATTAAATAAGAGGTGATATTATGCAACTAAAAGAAAACAATAAGTTAAAGTTAATATCATTTTTAATAGCAATACTATTGTTCTTATCGGTGAATGAGAATTTTAAAAACTTTTCGGTTCTCGGAGATACTACTAGTGATAATGCAACTGCTTGGGTGAGTGATGTTTCACTTGATGTCGACTATGATAGAGATAAACTCTATGTAGTAGGTATTCCTAATACTGTGTCTGTGAAATTATCTGGAACGCAAACGAAGGTTCAAAAAGAAAGTGTTGCTAAAAATTTCAAGGCAAAATTGAACCTTAGAAATGCCCAGATAGGTGATGATCAGAAGGTTAGAATCGAGATAGAAGGTTTAGAAAAAGGTGTAGATGGAACCGCGGAACCATCTACAATAACGATATCTATTAGAGAAAAAGCGACAAAAGAGTTCAAAGTTACACCAATAGTAAAAAAAGAACGTCTGTTAATTGGATATGAGGTAGATAAACTTAGCGTATCTAATCCAACTGTTAAGATTTCTGGTGCGGTAGAGAGTCTCAACAGAATTAATGAAGTTCGTGCTGAAAGTGATGTGCGTACAAAGATTAATAGAAATACTAGAGAAGAGGCTAAGTTAGTAGCTTATGATAGTGATTACAATAAAATTGAGGATATCCAGATAGAGCCAAATTCAACGGTTATGAATATTGAATTGAAGAATATTGAAAAAGAGGTTCCGTTAGAGGTAAACACTGTAGGAAATCTTCCTTCCGGATTTGAATTAATTAGTGCGACTGCAGACGTTTCCAAAGTAACTATAAGAGCAGAAGATGCAGCTAGTTTAGCTAGAGTGCAAGAGATGTTTGTTGATGTCGATTTAAGTGATATTAAAGAAGAAACAGAAGAACGTAGCAATTTGAAAATATATCCTAAGGAGAGTATTAGAATTGCGACAGATACACCGATTGTTAAAGTAACAATCAAGATGAGGAAAAAATAATTATGGCGGATAAAAAATTAATATTTTTGGCTGTTAATATGCTTATTACAGTTTTTAGTTTAGCTATAATAATCGCTACGATGTTCATAGAAAATCAAAGGATTAAAACCACTGCGATTTTCGTAGCTATAACTATATTAATAGTTCAAAAGATAGTAGAAATAAGAGTAATCAGAGAAACAAGAAAAGTCAGCATTGTAATATTGTGTATTATTATTGTTGCAACAGTGTACTTTGGTTATAGATTGTTTTAAAATGTGTAGAGGGGACTGAGAAAAGATTAGAAATATCATTAGATGAAAATTTTATTTTTAGTCTTTTTCTATACAGTTTATGTAATTTCAAAAAGGATTGTATAGATATTTATTGATTGATAAATTATCATTTAAGTATTGTATGCTTGTTTGTTATACTTTTTTTGATTAAACTTTTACCCCTTTGATAAATTTATAGGAGATATTATGAATAAACTTTTTTCATCAAAAATATATATAAATCATAGATTTAAACTCATTATGTTACTAGACTTATTGACGGTTACGTTAGGTGTAGTAATGTCAATATTTTTAGGTAAAGCATCAAATCCATTTGCTATGTTAAATGATCATTTTAATGAAATATTAGAATTTTTAGTGATTTCATTGGTTGTATATGCAATTAGTTTTTATTTATTTGGTACTAATAAATCATTATGGTCTTACTTAGGTGTTAATGAGATAGTAAATATTTGTATTTCTGTAGTTTTAGGTGACTTGATTACAAGTATTCTTTATCAATATATGTTACCTGATACATTCTCAAATGTTAGATTTGCTATTTTTTCACCGTTATTAATAATAGCGGGGATGATGTTTATAAGGATGTTATATCGTGCTTTACGAGAGAGAGAAGCTGGTAAGTATGGGGCTAGCACATATAAAAATACATTTATAATTGGTGCAGGAGATGCAGGATATATATTATTAAAAGAGTTATCTAAAAATAATATTTTTCGTGCTAATGTAGTTGGTCTTATAGATGATAATCGAAAAAATTCTGTAATTAGTGGAGTTACTGTAGTTGGAACAACTTATGAATTATTGAAACTTATTCCTACATATGAAGTAGAGCAAGTTTTTTTAGCTATCCCTTCAATTAGTGCTTATAACAAAAACAGAATATTAAATGTTCTGAAAGAAGCTAATGTTAGTGTTAAGGTAATGAATTCTGGTATTGCAGTAGAGGATGGGGAAAGTATTACTAAGCATTTGAAGGATGTATCTATTGAAGATTTACTAGGACGAGGAGAAGTAAAACTTTCTCAAGGAGAGATTCGTTCTTATATTGAAGGAAAGAGTATTCTTGTTACTGGTGCCGGTGGTTCGATTGGAAGTCAAATTGTAAGAGAAATATTCAAATTTAAACCAACTCAACTTGTCTTAGTAGATGTTAACGAGAATGCATTATACATGCTAGAGCGTGATTTAGATTTTGAAAAGTCACACAGTAAGGAGTATGATAATATAAATTATATTTCTGAAATAGTAAGTATCCGTGAAAAAGATGCTTTAGCTGAGGTATTTGATAAGTATAAACCGAGCGTTGTATTCCATGCGGCAGCACATAAACACGTACCTTTAATGGAACGTCGTCCACAAGAAGCGATAAAAAATAATGTCTTTGGGACAAAGAACGTTATGGATGTAGCTATCGAAAAAGAAGTAGAGAGATTTATTATGATTTCTACTGACAAGGCGGTAAACCCTACGAATGCGATGGGAGCTTCGAAACGTTTAACAGAGATTATTTTACAATCAAAAGGTAATAAGTATAAAACGAAATTTGCTGCAGTTAGATTTGGTAATGTATTAGGTTCAAATGGTTCAGTTATTCCTATTTTTAAAGAACAAATTAAAAAAGGTGGACCTATCACAATTACACATAGAAATATTATTCGTTACTTTATGACGATTCCAGAAGCGGCGCAATTAGTACTACAAGCAGGATATTATGCAAGTGAAGGGGAAATCTTCCTATTAGATATGGGAGAACCTGTGAAGATTATAGATCTTGCGACAAACTTAATTAAATTATCTGGATTAGAACCGTATAAAGATATAGATATCGAAGAAATTGGTCTAAGACCTGGTGAGAAAATGTATGAAGAGTTATCTCTTGATTACGAAAGTAGTGAAAAGACTGATAACCAAATGATTTATAAAAATACAACCTTAGACATTGATGTAGAAGAACTAGACAAAAAACTGGTAGAGTTGAAATCAATGTTAGGGCATTCAACAAATGAAGAAATTCGTAGCAAGCTATTTGAAATAATAAATTGTTATAACGGATAAAAAAAGAAGGGCGATTCAAAAGTAATTTTGAATCGCTCTTTCTAGCTACATAAGGGAACTTTAGTATAGCTAGTTTTAGAGAGTGTCTTATTTTTCTACGGTTTTAGTTTTTTTATCTATATAGTTATTTATAACCAAAGCTAACAACATAGGTAAGTTCATAAAAAAAACTTCAATCACAAATAATATGATTTTGTATTTTTGTTTAAAATCTGAACTGAGTTCTCTATCTAATATTGATAATAGTGCGATACCAAATAAAATATAGAATACTAGAAATATAAAATATCTTTTTTTAATTTTTTTCGTGTTTAACATAAGAACCCCCCCTGAAATCGAGTATTGCATATTTACTATGAAATAAGTATATATGATATGAAACATATACCTTTGGTATCTTTAATATAGCATAAAAATTTTAAAAATTAAAGACTGATAAAATGTTTATTTTTATGATATAATAAAGATTAGTAGTATTTTTTACTAATGATAGTTAACATAACATTATTTAGAAGAAGATTTAATAATTGAGCGCTGATTTCAGAAGAATAACTTTTTTGAAGTTGGTGTTTTTTAGTTATCGGGATTAGGTTGTTGGTATATTATTACATCGAATTATCTTTGATATTTCAATAGATGAATATAGTGTGGTATAATATTTAAGTAAAATAAATAGGGAAAATTTAAGAGGTAGGGGCTGACAAAAAGGTCCTGAATTTTAACAAAGTGTATATGAGAATTCATAGACGCAGTGATTTATTGACATCTAAATTTGCTTAATAAAAGCTTTTTAGATATCTAATAAACTGTGCGGGGGTGACTCCGAAAAATCAATTTCTCCGAAATCACGATTTTTGAGTCACTCCCTATCTAATTGATAGTGAGGTGATTAAATGAGTAAAGTTGCAGGTAAGGTAACGAAAGTTGAAAGCAAAGGATTATATATCAAACTAGAAAATGGCAAAGATGCATTTTTACCAAAGGAAAATATGTTTATAGGTAAAAAGAAGAAGCTAGAAGAGATTTTTTCTGTTGGTTTTGTTATTAAAGCTGAGGAGAAAAATACAAAGGATTCTTTAGTGATTTTGACACAAAAAGAGTTGAAACAAGCAGAAGGTGAGAAGAAAAAAGTAGAGAAAAACTCTAAGGAAAAACAGAATAAGAAGAAAAATAAACTGAAGTCTCCGATTAAAAAAGAAGCTAAAGAACAGCCTGAAGTCCAGAAAAAACAAGAAGTGCAGGAAGATAATCAGGAGCCTAAACAGGAGAGAAAAACTCTAAAAGACTTGAAAAAACTTCAATTTATAGGAAATATGAAGATTTCAGTAGGGAAAGGTAAGAAGAGTAATATTACTGAGCTATCTGAGGAGAAAGAAGAGAAAAAAGAAATTCCTCCAGCACCAGAAGGATTGCTAGAAGATATAGTTGCGACTACAAGGCAAGCTGAAGGTAAGTTCAAAAAAATTAAGAAAGAACTTCAAGAAAGAGGTTATCTAGATGGACATTAATATTTTATGGCAAAAAACTGATAAAATAGCACTAGGTCTGTCAGGAGGAGTGGATTCTATAGCATTATTTCATCTGCTTGTTACAAAGTACAAAGATAGTTATAAAGAATTAGTAGCGTTTCATATAAACCATGGTCTAAGAGAACAGTCTTATGAAGAAGCAGAGTTCGTAGAGAATTTTGTCAAAAACTACAATGTTAAGTTCTACAAAAAAGAGCTAAATATGAAAGATTTAGCAAGAGATAGTCATACATCAGAGGAAATGCTCGCAAGAGAACTACGTTACGATGCTTTTGAGGAGATGTCTTCATTAGAAGGCGGCGTGAAATTAATAACTGCGCATCACAAAAATGATCAGGTAGAAAATATCATTATGAGACTACTTAGTGGACGTAGTATGGATTATAACTTGATGATAGAAGAAAAGACGACTATTGGAAAACTAGCAGTTTATCGTCCATTATTAAATATCTTAAAAGCAGACCTTGAGCAGTATGCTGATAAAAATGACTTAAAATACTATGTAGATTTAACAAACTTCGATATTGATTATACAAGAAATAATATAAGGCATAATATTGTACCGTTGTTAAATGATGTAAATGCTGCAAGTTTTGATAATTTGATAAATTTTTCTAGCTATTATCAAAATATTAATACTGAATTGAAAAATAAAGTATTAGAAGACAAAAATGATTATGTAATTTCAACAAAAGATGGTAAGGTTGAGCTAGATAAAGAAAAATTATTAAAAAATACTAAAGAAGAGATTTGTTTTTTGCTAAGAGACATATTAGCAAATAATTTTGGTATTTTTGATGTAAAACAAAGAGCGCTATTTGCAATAATAGAAGACTTAAAAAGCAGAAATAATAACAAAAGTTATGATTTAAAAAATAATTTAAAAATAATTAGCGAATATAATAGTATTTATGTTCATAAAATCGAAAAAAAATGGTATAATGATAAGATAGAATTAATAATAGATGAAGTAGATATTAATAAAGTTTATACATTTCATCAGAGTAATTTTCTAATAACGACAACTAATAACTCATCAGAAGTAGGATTTAACAAGGAAGACTTGCCGCTCGTAGTTACGACTAAGAGAGATGGAGATAGGATTCAAAGAGGTAAGGTTAGTAAAAAACTTTCACGTCTTTTTATCGATGAAAAGATTCCCAAGGAACTTAGAGACAAACTTCCGATAATTCGCAACAAAGATGGGATTTTAGGAGTTTTAGGAATAAATACTAAAGTCAACAAAAATAAAAAATATGATTATTATATAAACATGAAAAGATAAAACAGTGGAAAATTTATTAAAAGATATCGAGAAAGTTCTATTTACACACGAGGAAATCGTAGTTGCTAGTAAGAGAATCGCCAAGCAAATTGAAGAGGATTATAGAGATAAATGTCCTGTTCTAATTTGTACATTAAAAGGGGCATTACCTTTTATGGCAGAGCTTTTAAAACATATTGATATTCATGTAGTTACTGATTTTATGGACGTATCTAGTTATCACGGAGGAACTGAATCTTCTGGTGTAATTAAAATCAAAAAAGATTGTGGAATGGATATCGAAGGTCGTCACGTAATTATCGTTGAAGACATCGTAGATACAGGAAGAACCCTTAAAGCTCTTATTGAAAACCTAAAAGGAAGAAATGTTGCTTCTGTAGCATGTGCTTCATTAGTAGATAAACCTGAGACTCGTGTAGTTGATGTTGAAGCTGACTACATCGGAATAGTTTCACCAAATGAATTCCTAGTAGGATTTGGTTTAGACTATGATGAAAGATATAGAAACTTACCTTATATCGGTATTCTAAAAGAAGAGATTTACTCATAATAATATTTTAATCAAAAAAGGTCAAAATATTAGTCAAACTTTAGTTACATATGGTAAAATAAATTATGTTTAGAAAAATGATAGGAGGAAGATTGTCTATATGAATAACAAAAAAAGGCAAAACCCTATCCTTGGTATGCTTGCGTTAATCGTTATTGCGATTGGATTATTTGCATATTGGCAGCAAGATTTACCTGGGACAACTGAAAAAATAGACTATGCTAAACTTGTTCAGACTATTAAGGATGACAAAGTTAAAGAAATAAGTCTACAAAGAAAAGATGAGAACTACAATGTTAAAGGTACTTACACAGATGGTAATAAGAACTTTGAGAGTGTAGTTGCAGCATCTGATTCTGAAGTACAAAAACAAATTAATGAAAAAGCTAAAGATGGAAAATTAAATGTAGTAGAATACAAACCAGCTGAAAAAACAGGAGCAATCTTATCATTCTTAGGTAACATTATTCCATTTATCTTAATGATGGGTCTTTTAGTTTTCTTTATGTCACAAATGCAAGGTGGCGGTGGAGGTAAAGTAATGAGCTTCCAAAAATCTAAAGCTAAAAAAATTGATGGAGGAGAAGCGAAAGTTACATTCGCTGATGTAGCTGGAGCTGATGAAGAAAAACAAGAACTTGCAGAAATGGTTGAGTTCTTAAAAGATCATCGTAAATTCACTAAGATGGGTGCTAGAATCCCTAAAGGTGTCCTACTAGAGGGGCCTCCAGGGACTGGTAAAACTTTACTAGCTCGTGCTGTAGCTGGTGAGGCAAAAGTACCATTCTTCTCAATCTCAGGATCTGATTTCGTTGAGATGTTCGTAGGGGTTGGGGCAAGTCGTGTTCGTGACCTATTCAAAGAAGCTGAAAAGAATGCGCCATGTATCATTTTCATCGATGAGATTGATGCTGTAGGACGTAAACGTGGAAGCGGAGTAGGTGGAGGAAATGACGAACGTGAACAAACTCTTAACCAACTTCTTGTTGAAATGGATGGATTCGATGGTGAAAAAGGTATTATCGTAATTGCAGCTACTAACCGTGCTGACGTATTAGATAACGCTCTTAGAAGACCAGGTCGTTTCGACAGACAAATTAAAGTTTCTACACCTGATGTAAAAGGTCGTGAAGCTATTCTTAAAGTACACGCTAAAAACAAACCACTTGCTAAAGGTGTTGACCTTCGTTCATTAGCAGAAAAAACTCCAGGATTCTCTGGTGCGGATCTTGCTAACATTCTTAACGAAGCGGCATTATTAGCAGCTCGTGAAAATAAATCTAGTATTGAAAAAGAAGATTTAGATGAGGCTATGGACAGAGTAATCGGTGGTCCAGCTAAACGTAGCAGAGTATACACTCCAAAAGAAAAACGTTTAGTAGCTTACCATGAAGCAGGTCATGCAATCGTAGGTATGGTACTTGATAGTGCTGATAAAGTACAAAAAGTTACTATTATCCCACGTGGTGATGCTGGTGGATATAACCTTATGATTCCGGAAGAAGAAAAATACTTCCAAACTCGTACAGATTTAATTGACAAAATCTGTGGATTACTTGGTGGACGCGCTGCTGAGCAAATCTTCTTTAACGAAGTATCTACAGGAGCTCACAATGACTTCGAACGAGTAACGGCTATTGCTCGTGCGATGGTTACAGAATACGGTATGAGTGATGCTGTAGGACCAATGCAAGCTCCATTCCACGATCCATACGGTGGACGTCAACTTTCAAGTATCGGTAACTACTCAGAAGAAATGCTGAAAGAAATCGATATCGAAGTTCGTAAGATTATTAACGAATGTTACGCTAAAGTTCTTCACATCATTGAAACTCACAGAGATCAATTAGAACTTATTGCACAAACACTTATCGAAGTTGAAACAATCGATAGAAAAGAAATCGTTGCTCTTTACCAATTTGGAAAAATGCCAAAAGACTTAGACGAAAGAGAAGCAGAACAACTAGATAAAGTAGTGAATAAGAAATATTACGAAGAAGAAGCTCGTAAAGCCAAAGAAGAAGCTGAGAAAAAAGCTCAAGAAGAGGCTAAAAACGAAGAAGATAAAGTTGAAAAGGTTGAAGAAAAAGACCTAGAAGACGAAAAATCAGAAGATAAACCTTCTGACGAAGAATAAAAAATAAACCCTAGATTTGGAATTAACCAAGTCTAGGGTTTTGTTGTATTCTTTTAAAGTGTCATTATATCAGTGTTTATATATGATATTCATAATCTAAAGTGAGCGATAAATGAGCGATAAATTTTTATTATCCCAGCTTTCTTCTCGTAAAGAAGTGCACTGTTGAAATTACTAATCCAAGAATAATTATATAAATCACTTGAGAAAATACTAATGGTGTAAAGTGATTTTTCAAGATGAATATATTAACTCCCACACCTATAATTGCAGCTATACTTAACATAGAAACTAGTGCAATCTTATATTTATTCAGAGGTAAGCTGACTTTAGCCACCATACATAATCCATTTATTAACGCAAGAAGGAAACAGATGAATTTTGCTTGCGAATTGTCTGTGATAGCAAAGTTTGTCAGTAGTACTGTAGCTACTAAAATACCACCACCGATTGCAGCATTTGTCAATATGTCCTTCATGAAGTTATTACTTACTTTTTCCTTATTCGCTTCGAAAGTTAGGAAGAAGGATGGAATACCGATTGTTATTGCTGAAATTATCGTAAATTGAATCGGTATAAACGCAAACTCCAAGGCGAAGATTACACTAAGCATTGAGAAGACAATCGAGAAGAATGTCTTTGTTAAGAATAGTGAAGCTACCTTTTGAATGTTATTTATAACACGACGACCTTCCATAAGTATATCGTAGAATACTCCGAAATCATCTGTTAAGAATATGATGTTCGATACACTTTTTGCGGCACTAGTAGCACCATTCATAGCAAAACTAATATCGGCTTTTTTCAAAGCAAGAACATCGTTAACACCGTCACCGCTCATAGCGACAGTCTTACCAGCTTTTTGCAGTACGGCTACCATTTTTTGTTTTTGTTCAGGGGTAACACGTCCGAAAATATCATTTTCAAGAACAGTTTTTTCAAACTCTTCATCAGTCACTTTAGTCATATCAATAGCCTTAGCATCTTCTTTGAACCCAGCTTTTTTAGCGACACCGTATACGGCTATATGGTTATCACCACTGATTATTTTCACTTCAACACCTTGTGATTCGAAGTATTTGAATGTTTCTTTTGTATTTTCTTTTATTTCATCTGATAGAACGACGTGTCCTACTAGTTTCATATTAGTAGGGACGTTTGTACTATCTTCAGTATAGGCTAATGATAAAATTCTATAACCTTCTTTTTTTAGATTCTCATAATATTCATCCATTTCAGATGAAAAACCTAGAAATTCATATGCTCCGAAGAAATATGTTCCACCGTTTTGTAGTTTTATAAATGAATATTTATTTTTACTAGAAAAGGCTCCTAATTCTTCTACATCCCATTGTTTTTTACATGTTAGATGATTTTTTAAAGCTCTAGATGTCGCATTTTCATCATCGAAATATGCAAGGTAACTTGATAATTTCTCTGCAACTTCATAATCAATTTCTACAACGTTCATATTACCTGTAGTGATAGTTCCAGTTTTATCGAAACAAAGGACATCTACTCTAGCAAGAGTCTCTACGCAGTATAATTCTTGAACTAGAACTTTCTTCTTAGCAAGTTTCATCGCAGCAACCGCAAGAGAGACGCTGACAAGAAGGATTAGCCCTTCTGGAATCATGCCTACTAAAGCTCCAGCACTACGGAGAACTATTTCTACATAACCACGTCCCAGACTAGCGCCACGGATGTATAGCATAATTGCGACAGGAACTAATAGAATAGATATAACTTTTAAGATTTTATCCATGTAGTCACGAAGCTTGGATGGATATTTCTTGAATTCTTTAGTACTTTTAGCAAGCTTGTTAATATAGCTATCTTCTCCGACAGCAACAGCTTTTACTAAACAACTACCGCTAACTACGTTACTACCACTCATTACTTTATCGCCAGTAGTCTTAAAGATATTATCACTTTCACCAGTTAATAGTGATTCATCGACTTCGATACTACCTTCAATGATTTCAGCATCAACGGGAACCTGATCACCAAGATTTAAGTGTAGATATTCTCCAAGGACGATGTCTTCAGAATCTATATTTATTATTTCATTATCACGGTTTACTCGGTATTTACTTCTACCTAGTAAACTCAACTTTTCAAGGGCATTTTTTGAACGAACTTCTTGAAAAATACCAATTGCAGTATTTATAGTAATTACACCTAAAAACAACATATTTTCAAATCTAAGTGTTGTAGCTATAAATGCTGCTAAGACTAAGTTCATAGCATTGAAAAAAGTAAAAATATTAGAAAAGATAATCTCTTTAGTAGTTTTATAAGGTTTTATTTCACTAATATTTTTTTTCGCTTTAGTTACTTCTTCACTAGTTAAATATTTCATTCTACCTCCGCCATAACTATATTTTTTAATTAGTTTCTATTTTATCACACTTTAGTATAGTTTGGAAAATTAAAGTACAGTTAATTTCCTAGGAAATATTCTCTTACCTATATATAAACTGTAAAAAATAATATTGTTATATTTTCGTGCATATAATTGTTGTCGAAAACATATAGAAATATAGAGAGGCAGTTCGTTCTATTAAGTAAGCTAATTAAAGATAACAATTCAATTTATATTTATTTTTTATGAAAGTATAAATTAGATTTTCACGTTAGATTAGACTTTGACAAAGTATAAACAGTATGAAATAATTAAGATGTATATATAGTTAATATTAATTAATATAGTTACACTTTAAACGAAAAAAATTAGTCGATTAGTGTATAAAGAGCTAAAAGATTGTATTTTAAGTCGTTTATTAACTTTTTTATTATAAAACCAGGCATAGATGATGTGCTTGGTTTTTAATTTTTTCCAGAAAATTTATATCAAATATAAAATAATAAAATTCATAAAAATTTATAAAAGCATTTTATCTGAATGTTACCTTTATTTTTCAGATAATATATGTTAAAATATAGAAATATACTTTAAATACACTTAAAAAAGATAGGAGAAGAAGGAATGACACTGACTAAAAAGACAGCTGTAAGTGTGCTAAGTGCAGCACTACTACTAGGAAATATCAGTACGTTTAATTATGGAGTATCATCAAAAATAACATTAGCTCACGAAGAAAAAAAAGATGAGCTATCAAATGTTTCAAAAAGTGAAGAACATAAGTTTCAAAATGATGATAAAGTAAAAGTTATTGTTAAGTTGAAGGGTGATGTTGATCCTAATAAGTTAAAAACTAAAGAAGGAATTAAAGAAGTTACTGAATCAACAAAAGCTCCTAGGGAAAAAGCATTAAAAGATATTAAAGATAAAGGTATCGATTATGAGAAACTGTTTGAATATGATACGTTAATGAATGGTTTTGCCCTAGAAACTACATTTTCAAATGCTAAAAAAATTCAAGAGTTAGATTTTGTAGATTCAGTTGAAATGAGTGTTAGCTATAATAAACCAGAAAATGTAGCGAGCGAAGAAGAGAAGAAAGAAAGCACTGAAACTAATGATTTTTCTAAAGCATTAGATAGTTATAATCTTATTAATATACAACCTCTTTGGAATAAAGGATATAGAGGACAAGGAAAAGTTGTTGCAGTATTAGATTCAGGACTTGATCCGAATCATCCAGTACTTAGATTATCTGATAATTCAAAATCTAAATATAAATCTAAAGATGAAATTGAAAAAATAAAAAAAGAAGCGGGTATAGACTATGGTAAGTGGTATAGTGAAAAATTACCATTTGCATTCAACTATAATGACTGGAATAATGATATTAAACAAAGTGCTTATAAATCACACGGTATGCACGTTGCCGGGACTGCAGTAGGTAATCCTAAGGAGAGATTCACAAATGGTGATTACGTAACAGGTATAGCACCAGAAGCGCAGTTAATTTTCATGCGTGTATTCTCAGATACTAAAAATGCAGGAACAGAATCTTATATCTATACAAAAGCGATAGAAGATGCGATTAAACTAGGCGCAGATACGATAAACCTAAGTTTAGGTTCACCAGCTGGTTCAGTAGTAGAAGTAGGAGATGGTTTAGTTCGTGCTATGGATGTTGCGAAAAAAGCTGGTGTTAATATAGTTGCAGCAGCTGGGAACAATGCATTCTTCGCTAGTGGACAAACAAACCCAAGTGCAGCCAACCCAGATTACGGGACTGTAGGAAGACCATCGGTTTCTGAAGATGCGATTTCTGTAGCGAATATAAGTAACAGCGTTCTTAACAGAGAAGTGGCGAATATCGAGCAGCTTAAAGACAATGCTGACTTTGATAATGGAAAAATGCCAATTTTCAGTTATACTAAACAATTCGAGAAGAGAGCATACGACTATGTTTATGTAGGAGTAGGTAAAGCTGAGAACTACGCTGATAAAGATTTAACTGGAAAAATCGCTCTTATCCAACGTGGTGGTAATAGCTTTGAAGAAAAAGTTAAACTAGCTAAACAATACGGGGCAGCTGGAGCGGTAATCTACTTCAATGAAGGAGATACTATTTATAACCTAACATTAAATGGACAAGATAAAGATTTCCCTGTAGTTACAACTTACTACAAATTTGGTAATGAACTTTCTGCTCATGAAGGGGAATATAAAATAACATTTAATGGTACTTGGGATAAACAAGATAATCCTAAAAAAGGTGAATTCGATGAATCTACTGGTTGGGGAATGAGTGTTGATGGATACTTAAAACCTGATGTAACAGCACCAGGAGGAGATATCTTATCATCTTATAATGATGGAAGATACGGTCTGGATAGTGGAACAAGTATGGCTTCACCACACGTTGCGGGAGCTATAACTCTTGTGAAACAAGTATTATCAGAAAGATTCCCGAACTTGAGTGCTGAAGAGATCCAAGGTTTAGCGAAGAGATTAATCATGAGTACGGCAAATCCACAGGTATATTCTGATAGCTACACAACAGCATATAGATCACCACGTCTTCAAGGTGCGGGTCTAATCGATGCAAACAAAGCAGCATATGGAGATCTTTATGTAACTGGAGAAAACAATTACGGAAGTGTTTCTTTAGGAAATGTTGGCGATAAATTTACTTTTAAATTAGTATTACACAATCTATCAGACAAAGCTCAAAACTTACAATATGCAGCTCATCTTACTACAGATAACTATTATGGTGAAGATGCTGGTGCTGACTGGAGTGGAAGACTGACAATGACACCTAAGAAGTTATTGACGACTGCTTGGGCTTCAGTTGAAGTCCCAGCGAAAGGTGAAAAAGAAGTAGAAATCACAGTTGATGCTACGGACTTCAAAGGAGAACTAGAAAAAGTATTTACTAATGGATATTATCTAGAAGGATTTGTAACTTTCTATGATGAAGAAAGTGCATTAAAAGCTAATATTCCATTCGTAGGATTTAAAGGTCAGTTCCAAAATCTACCAGTATTAGAAAAACCAATTTATTCTATGAAAAATGGAGAAAAACCAACATATGAATATGGTTATACTTCTAACCCTAATAACTGGGATTCATTAACAGAAATGAACTTCACAGGAGTGTTAACAACTTATAAAGAAGATAAAAAAGATAAGAGAACACTAGCAGGAGCGTATGTAAATCCTGTTACAGGCGAAAGATTCTTTACTGATAAAATTTTCTTCTCGCCAAACGGTGATGAGAATTATGATGAAATAGGAATGAGAGGGGTATTCTACCGAAACTTCGAAAACCTAAAACTTTCAGTATATGCTAAAGACGATGTAGAACGTAAGAACCCACTTTACCAAAATGGTAATGGTTCTGGTAACAAGAACTTCTACAACAACACAAGTAAAAAATACACATCATTAACTATGACAAACTGGAAAGGTGTTGACAATAACGGTAACCCTCTTCCAGATGGAGAGTATCAATATGTAGTTTCTTATAGTGCAGCAGTAAGTGGTGCAGATATGCAAGAAACAACATTCAATGTAGTAATCGATAGAAAAGCTCCGAAAATTACAGGTGCTAACGGTGGTTACTACGATGAAGCAACTCGTAAATTCACTCCATATCCAGTATTAGAAGATGGAAGTGGAGTATTCTATAAGAAATTAAGCTATGGTAAAAACACTATTACGGCAAATGAGGATGGAAGTTACACAATTCCAGAAGGTGTAGAATTAAAAGATCTTACTTTTGAAGTAAAAGACTTTGCAAACAACAAAGATAGTATTAACTTATCAAATGTTGAAGGAAATGGTAAAGGAAGTTTAGAAGTAGAAGTTAAGAAAGGTGATGGAACTGGAAACAATTCACGTCGCTTGCGTTACAAGATCACTAATGAAAAAGGTGAAATCGTAGGGGAAGACTTCTCTAGAAATAAACGTACATACCAAGCATTACCATTCGGAAAATATACTGTAGAAGTAGTAATGGTAGATGGAGAGTACAAACTACTTACACCATCAAAAGTTGATTTCGAAATAACAAAAGATAAACCGACAAAAGAGGTTGAATTTAGAGTAGATGAAATTAGCAGAAATGCTACAGAAATCAGCTTTGATAAGCCAGTTCCAGCAGGAACAAAAGTTTATGCAGTAGCCCAAGATGGTACTAAAATATCACTTCCAACAAGTTTATATGGAAAAAATGCCTTCCAGAAAAACTTAGAAAATGGAACATATACAATTCAAATAGAGACACCTGAAGGATATACTCCAGCAGAAAACAACTTTGAATTAGTAGTAAAAGATGGGCACAATAAGAAACAAGTTGTCCTGAATGTTGCAGAAAAAGTAGCAAGTGTAGGAACTACAGAGAACTCTAAAGCACAAGGTACAGTAGATTTTACGGAGAAAAAACTTTATAATAATTACAAACTTGTTGTAACAGAACCAACTGCAGAAGAGAAAACAAATATTCAAAAACAATTAACAGAAGGTAATGTAGATTTAAGCAAATATGATGTTGAATACTTTAACATTTATATTGCAGATGCGGCAGGAAAAGAAGTTAAAGTTCCTGGTGATAGAAGTGTAACTTTAGATTTAGCGAAAGCTCCAGAGCGCTTCTTCCACGAAAAAGATGGAAAATTAACAGCTGTAAGCAGTGTTAATTATGCAGATGGTAAGCTAACATTTACTACTGATAGCTTCAGTAACTTCGTAGCATTAACTCCAAAAGATGCTCCAGTAGAGAAAAAAGCAGAAGTGAATAAAGTAGAGCTTCAAAACGCAATAGAAGCGGATAAAGCGTTAGATGAAACTAAAGAGTACAAAAATGCAACTATCGAAGCTAAAGATGCATATAACAAAGCATTAGAGGCAGCTAAGAAAGTTCTTGAAAATGAAAATGCAACTCAAGAAGAAGTAAACAGTGCGGTAGCAAGCCTAAATGCAGCTAAAGTAACATTAGCTAATTCACAACAACCAGAAGTGAAAAAAGAAGTAGACAAAGCTAAATTAATCGAAAAATTAAAAGAAACTGAAAAACTTCAAACTGAGGTTAAATTCAAAAATGCAGGACAAGATAAAAAAGATAACTTCGTAAATACTATAAAAGAAGCGACAGCAGTTCTTGATAACAAAGATGCAACTGTAGAAGAAGTTACAGCTGCGTTAGAAAAATTACAACAAGCTGAAAATGCTCTTGATGGTAAAGAAGTAGAAGCTCCGAAGCCAGCGGCTGAAACTCCTAAGAAAGAGGAATCAAAACCAGCGGCTGAAACTCCGAAGAAAGAGGAACCAAAACCGGCAGTTGAGGCACCAAAAGAAGAGCCAAAACCAACAACTGAGGAACCTAAGAAAGAAGAAGGAAGCAAACCGCAACCTGAAACACCAAAAGTAGACAAGAAAAAACTAAATGAACAACTAAGTCATTTAGCAGAAGTTAAAGAGAAAGATAGTTTTGAAAGTGCAAGTGCAGAAGATAAGAAAGCTTATCTAGATGCAGTTCAAAAAGCACAAGAACTATTAGCTTCAGCAACGGCTACTCAAGAAGAAGTAGATAAAGTATTAGAAGCATTAAAAGAAGCGGAGAAAAAAGTTTCTAAAAAATCAATCAAAGATATCTTAGGTGGTTTCGTTGGAAAAGAAAATAAGAAAGAAAATATATTTAATGTAGACGAAGATTTCGGAAAAGTTTCAAAATCTAATTCATTATTACCAAGAACGGGATTAGATAATAATGCGACAGCTTATACTGGAATTGCAGTACTAGCTTTAGTAGGACTAACTGTTTACGTAAAACGTCGTAGACAAAAATAAGATAAAATATATCGACTTCAAAAGTTAGAGTTTATTCTCTAATTTTTGAAGTCGTATTTTTATTAATAAATCACTGAATTTATGAGTTTTCATACAAACTATTTTAAAATTTAGTGCTTTTTCATTAACCTCTGAAAAAGTTATAGCATGTCTCAATTATAGACACATGTTTAAGGAAGGTATATAATAATAACAAGTGACATGGAGGAAGTATTTAAATTATGGAAAAACTAGATTATTTAATAAAAACACTAAATTCAGAAATAGAAATCCCGAATGGAGAACAAGAAAAGAAAGATTTATTTAGATCATTAATGAATACGTGGAAAGTTTCGGAGTTGCCGAGTGAATTTTATGGAGTTCAAGATGAATATCTGCAAGAGATTCTAAGTGCTAAAGGAATAACAAGACTAGAGGATTTAACTGAAATCGATAAGAATATTTATCTATGGCAAGGGGATATTACTACATTAGAAGTAGATGCTATAGTTAATGCGGCGAACAAGGCACTATTAGGATGTTTAATTCCTCTACACAGATGCATCGATAATGCTATTCACACGCAAGCAGGACTGCAACTTAGAAAAGAATGTGATGAAATAATGAAAAAGCAAGGAAGTTTTGAAAAAACAGGGCAAGCTAAGATAACAGCTGGCTATAACTTACCAGCTAAACATGTTATTCATACAGTTGGACCAATAATATATCGTGTTGTTGAAGACGATGATAAGGAACTACTTGCATCATCCTATAGAAATTGTTTAAAATTAGCTTTAGATAATAATCTTAAGAGTATTGCTTTTTGCTGTTTAAGTACGGGAGAATTTAGATTCCCAAATAATCTTGCTGCTGAAATAGCCGTAGCTGAGGTTAAGAAATTCTTTAGAGAAAACCCGGATGCTAATTTGAAAATAGTATTCAATGTGTTTAAAGATTTAGATAGAAAGTTATACGAAGATATTTTTTCTAGAAAATAGTTTGCTATTGAATAAAAAAAGAGTGAACCGAAAATAGTGATTTAAAGAATCTTATTTCCGATTTACTCCTTTTTTATATTTCTATTCTTCAGAAAAGATCTGCGTAGCTTTTACCGCACGTTTCCAGCCTTTGTAAAGTTTTTCTCGTTCTTCTTTTTCCATAGTAGGAACGAATAGTTTGCCTGCAGTATTTAGGTTCTTAAGTTCATCTAAGCTTTCCCAGTATTTAGTAGCTAGTCCTGCAAGGAATGCAGCACCTAGAGCTGTAGTTTCTAGATTCTCAGCACGAGCGACTTTAACACCTAGGATGTTTGCTTGGAATTCTAGAAGATAATCATTGTTTGCAGCACCTCCATCGACTTTAAGAAGGGGGATTTCTACTTTAGCATCGATTTTCATAGTATCGATAATATCACGTACTTGGTAGGCGATTGACTGCAGTGTAGCCTTCACTAGATCTTCTTTAGTAGTAGCACGTGTTAAGCCGAAGATAGTTCCACGAGCATCTGGATTCCAATACGGGGCACCTAATCCTGTAAAGGCGGGTACTAGATATACCTCATTATTGTTTTTAGAGTTGTAGGCTAACGCCTGTGTTTCAGATGATTTTTTGATTACACGTAATCCATCTCTTAACCATTGAACTGCACTGCCAGCGATGAAAATTGAACCCTCTAAAGCATAATAAATTTTTCCATTAATTCCAAAACCTATAGTAGTTAATAGATTATTTTTTGAAAGTTCCATAGTTTCGCCTGTGTTCATAATAATAAACGAACCTGTGCCGTATGTGTTTTTTATCATTCCTTTATCGAAGGCAAGTTGCCCGAAAAGCGCTGCTTGTTGGTCTCCAGCTAGTCCACTTATTGTAACTTCGCCACCATAAAAATGATAATCTGTAGTTTTTCCGTATACTTCTGAGTTTGATCTAACTTCTGGTAATAAAGATTCTGGTATATTTAGAATTTCTAATATTTCTTTGTCCCAAGTTAAATCTTTAATATTAAATAACATTGTTCTCGCTGCATTTGTGTAGTCGGTAACGTGAGTTTTTCCACCTGTAAGCTTCCAAACTAGCCATGTATCGATAGTTCCAAATAGTAGCTCACCATTTTTGGCGCGTTGTTGAGCTCCAGGTACATTATCTAATATCCAACATATTTTAGTAGCAGAAAAATATGAATCAACGACTAAACCAGTTTTCTGATGGATCATATCTTTATGACCATCACTAACTAGTTTATTAGCTATATCAGCACTCTGTCTACTTTGCCATACTATTGCATTGTAAATAGGGAGTCCAGTTTCTTTATCCCAAATAACGGTAGTTTCACGTTGATTTGTAATCCCAATACTATCGATTTGATTCGGTTTTATGCCACTTTCGATAAATGCTTCTGCAATGACCGACTGTACTGAATTCCAGATTGCATTAGCATCGTGTTCAACCCAACCAGACTTAGGGAAAATTTGGGGGAATTCCTTTTGGCTACTTGTTATTATTTCTGCTTTTTTATTGAATATTATCGCTCTAGAACTAGTAGTACCTTGATCTATTGCCATTATATATTTTTCCATATTATACCTCAAAATATTTATATCAATGTTATTATAACATTTTCTAATAATGATTAAAAGTTGAAGGTTGAGGAGAATTGTATGGATATTTATTAGAATTATAGTGTAATATGATTAGATTAATATCTTGCGTATTATTAGCGTTTTTTGTTTTTTTTTTATAAAATATATAGTGATAGTTTTTTAGAAAATTTATTGAAATATAAAGGAGAAATTTAATGAATAGTTTACATAAATCTTTAACAGTATTATTAGAAAAATTGGAAGAAAATGGTATTTTAAAAAAAGAAAAAGTTAATACAGAGACATTTAAAGCAGAAGAACTAGCAAAACACATTCGTGATCGTTTTGCTAAAGAACATGCAGATTTAGAAATTCGTAGACTGCTAGAAAAAGTACATTATGCGAATACATATGAAGACAAAATACTTAAAGAAACAGCGTTCTTAGTTGATGAAATTAGTGAATATATGTTTAAACTAGAAGTTGCCAATCGTGACTTTGTAGTAGGTTACTTCAATACTTTAATTATTAATCCAGCAATAGAAGCAACAGAGTATAACTTCGTATTAATGGAAGTAGACAGTTTAATCGAAAATAGCTTCTTAGAATTACCTGAAGAAGAGGAATAATAATGAAAATTTTAATACCAACAGCCAAAGAATTAAATAAGAAGGCTATTCCACATGAAACAGTAAGTCTAAGTGAAAAAAGTACTGAGATAGTAAGTGAGATAGTTAAAATGAGTGTAGAAGACTTGGCAAAGGCCTACAAAATCAAATATGAGAAGGCTATGGAAGAATTTTCTCGTTGGGAAGATATTAAAAATAACATGGCGAAGAGTTATAAAGCATTGGAGTTATTCAATGGATTAATGTATAGAAATATAGCTCGTGATAATTTTGATGAAACTGATAAAAAATATATAAGAGAAAATGTATTTATTACAACGTCATTATATGGTGTAATAGGTGCTTATGATTTAATTCAAGAGCATAGATTAGATTTTTTACAAAATATAAAAATATCAAGCCAGTCTTTGAAAAACTTCTGGCGTGAAGACTATGATAAGAGTATTAAGGGCGAAGAATTAGTTGTGTCATTACTATCTAGTGAATTTGAAGAGGTATTTTCAAAAGACCAGAGGGATAGGTTTATTAGACTTAGTTTTATGGAAGAAAAAGAAGGAGTATTAAAAGTTCACTCTACAATATCGAAAAAAGCTAGAGGTAGGTTTTTAACTGAACTTGTAAAAAACAAAGTTTCTTCGGTAAATGAAATGAAAAAAATTAAATTCAATGGTTTTGAATATAATGAAGAGCAGTCGAATGAAAAAATATTGGCTTTTATAGCGAAAAGATAAAGAATCGTGACGTTTATGTATAAAAGGGAAATAAGAAAAAGGACAGAAGAAGATGAAATTAGAAACTAAAACCAGTAAGTTATATTACGGGTTTCCTGTAATATTAATAGGTTATAAGGATAAAAAATGGAAATATAATGTGACGGCTTGTAGTTCATCATATTCATTAGGTGATATGATTACAGTTGGACTTACAACAAATAGTAATGCAGTAGATAACATTAAAGAATATGGGGAATTCACAGTTAATGTTCCATGTCAGCAAATACTTAGTAAGGTAGAGATTGCTGGATTTCATTCAGGTCAAAATAAAATAGGTATGGCAGACATGACGTATGATCCAGCTGAATATATCGATGCTCCGATTATGGATGAATGTATATTGTCGCTTGAATGTAAAGTTGAAAATATCTCAGAGTACGGAAAATATACAAATTTTGTAGCATCTATAAAACGTAGAGTTGTCTGTGAGAATCTTTTAGATGAAGATGGAAATATGAAATATACACAGTTTAATCCAATTTACTTTATGGGTGACGATAACAAGAGAGTATATCGTTATTTCAATGAAGCAAGTAAGAACCATGGAGAAAATATGGGGTGTTCCTCAGAAGAAGATGAGTATAACCCACTTTGCGGATAATATCATATCGATAATATAAAATAACGAAGAAAGGAGGATATTAGTATGTATTACAATATGCAAGTACATAGTGCATATGATTTATTGAATAGTACTATAAAGTATGAAAGTTTATTTTTGAAGTTAGCAAAAGATAATCAGAAATCAGTTGTTATAGTAGATCCAAATATGTACGGTGCTATTAAAGCGTATAAAGCTTCTAAAAAAGCAGGAGTAAACTTAATTCAAGGTTTAGAAGTTAACTTAGGTTATGGCATAGGGCTTTTAAAATTCAATTTACTTTGTAAAACAGAGAAGATGTTTTATAAACTATTAGAGATTTCTACGAAGTTTATGAATGGAGAAGAGTGGACTGTAGACGATTTTTCTAGTGATATGATTGATTACAGAGAAGACTTTGTCTTGATTGTTGTAGATGAACTTAGGGATAGTATGGAATTCTCTTATTTAAAAAATTTACTAAGTAAGTATGATTTTTATTTTGGTTTTAATGAGAGTTTCCAGGTAGGTCTTTATAGTGATTATGATAATATTGTTTATACAAAACCAAGTTATTATTTAAATAAAGAGCACTACCAGCAAGTCATTGTTAGTCGTGCTATTCGCGATAATAAAAAGCTTAATATACAGGAACTTACGACTATCTCAGGAGAAGACTTTGTCAGAGAACAAAAGGATTTTGAAGAAATTTTAGCTCTAGGAGATGAAGAGTTATATGCTATTTTTGAAAAATCATTTGCTAATCAAAAACTAATAATAGATAGTTGTAAATATGAATTGAATTTTTCGGGATATCATTTGCCTAAGTATATTTACGGAGAAAAAGAAGAAATATTCGAAAAGTTATCTTCTAAAGAGTACTTGCATTACTTAGTTCAAAAAGGTGTTAAGGAAAAGTTAGTAGGCAAAGATGTATATCAGTATCAAAAACGTTATAGCTATGAGCTGAAGATTATTGATGAAATGGGTTTTAATGATTATTTTTTAATAGTACATGATTTTGTAAAATATGCTAAAAATAATGGAATCTTAGTAGGTGCAGGACGTGGTAGTGCTGCCGGAAGTTTAGTATGTTACTTACTAGATATAACAGAAGCGGATCCATTGGAATATAATCTACTGTTTGAAAGATTTTTAAATAAAGAACGTATATCTATGCCTGATATTGATATAGACTTCCAAGATACTAGACGTGATGAAGTTATAAAATATGTAGAAGAAAAGTACGGTTCTGATAAAGTCGCACAGATTATTACTTTTACAACATTCCAATCGAAAAGTGCTGCTAGAGAATCGGCGAGAATATTGCAGTTTGATGAACAAACTCTGAAGTTTATTAGTAGTAATATTAGCTCGACAAGAACATTAAAAGAATGTTATGAAATATCAGAAGAATTAAGAACGTTTATTAATCAGAGTAATATTAATAAGCGTTGGTTTAGTATAGCGCTAAGTTTAGAGAATCTACCTAAGAATCCATCAGTTCATGCAGCTGGTATAGTAATAAGTGATGATAAACCACTCGTTAATTATGCTCCGCTTGCTGAATCTAATATGACGAAGTACTTAACACAATGGACGATGGATGATATTGAGAGTGTTGGTTTATTAAAAATAGATTTCTTAGGTATTAGATATCTAACGATGGTATCGAGTATTGTCGAAGAAATTAGAAAAGAGAATCCGACATTCGATATAACAAAGATAAATTATCAAGATCCGAAGGTCTATGAATTATTTGCAAAGGGTAAGACAGAAGGTATCTTCCAGTTTGAATCAAGTGGGATGAAGGAGAAACTAAATCTCTTAAAACCTACTGAATTTAATGATATTGTTGCGATGAATGCTCTTTATAGACCAGGGCCGATGGCTCAGATAGAAGTCTATGTACGTAGAAAAAATAAAGAAGAGCAAGTAGTATATCCACATCCACATTTAGAAAAAATACTAAAGGATACTTATGGAGTAATAGTTTATCAAGAGCAAATTATGCTAATTGCGGTGAACTTTGCTCATATGAGTCTTAATGAAGCGGATAATATGAGAAGAGCGGTAAGTAAGAAGAAAAAAGAAGATTTGGAATACTATGGACGTATATTCGTAGAGAAGAGTGTTGCTGCTGGTTATGATATAAAAGTTGCGAAGAATCTTTTTGATCTTATCGTTACCTTTGCGAATTATGGTTTTAATAAGAGTCATGCGGTAGTTTATAGTATGCTAGCGTATCGATTAGCATATTTAAAAGTGTATTATACTAAGTACTTTATGACAGCCTTATTAAATAACGTAATAAGCAGTGAGAAGAAGATTAATGAGTATAAACAAGAACTTACAAATCTAGGAATCAATCTTGTAAAACCTGATGTAAACAGAAGTTTATCAAATTTTAGAGTTTTTAAAAATGATATCGTATTTGCCTTAACTGCGATAAAAAATGTTGGTTATAGAAGTGGTTATGAAATAGTTCAAGACAGAATTAATTTTGGACCTTATCTAGATATAGATGATTTCTTAAAACGTATGAATAAAAAGGTTGATTATCAAGCTGCAGCTTCACTGGTTAAGGCTGGAGCTCTAGATACTTTCGGATATAATAGGGCTACTTTAATGAAAAAGGTAAATGATTATTATGCAGATAATAGGCAATTCATAAATAATGTACGAGTAGCATTATCTGCAGAAAGTGGTCTAACACTTAAAGTAGAAGAAGTAGAGGACTATTCTATTACGGAAAAAATTCAAATGGAAAAAGAAGTTACAGGGACATATTTCTTAAAACACCCAGTCCAAGTAGAAAAAGAGAAGTATGCATATTTACCGTTGCAGTATATTGGTGGTGAAGTTAGCGATAGTTATGTAGAAATCATAACGAGAAAAGAGATACGAACTAAAAATGGTGATTACATGGCATTTTTAACAGTTAACGATGGGAAAAATGATTATGATGTTACTGTTTTTCCAAGTGTATTTAAGTATGCTAATGTATTTATAAAAGCAGGAAGTTTCGCTGTTATGACTTTGAAAAAACAACTCCGTAATGGTAGAGAACAGTACATTTTAGAAAAAATTGCTAGTTTAAGAAATTATAGAGAATACTGCCTAACTAACATAAAAACTATCTATACAATTATTGATAAAGAAATAATAGAGCTTTTAAGTGAATACAAGACTGATACGGGAGAAATTAAGGTAATAGCCTTGCTTGATAATGATTCTACAAAGGGAAAGACAATAACAATTAATAACGAACATGAATTTGTTCAGAAATTTTTGGAAAAGTTCCCTGGAAAACGCATCAAAATCACATATAAGTAAAAAAACAAAAATAATCGAACAAAAATAAAACAAAATTCTGTTTTTACTAGAAAAAATCTCAGAAATATGATATTGTTGATAGGTAAATTTAAAAATAATTAATAAAATTATGAGGAAGGTAAGACTACATGAAAAAAATCGCAGTTTTAACAAGTGGTGGGGATGCACCAGGAATGAACGCAGCTGTGCGTGCCGTTGTAAGAACAGCAATCTATAATGGATTAGAAGTTTATGGAGTATATCAAGGATACAAAGGATTAGTTGAAAACAACATTAAAAAACTTGAAGTAGGAGATGTTGGTAACATCATTAACCGTGGTGGTACAATGCTTTACTCAGCACGTCTACCAGAATTTGCTAACCCAGAAGTTAGAAAAGGTGCCATCAAGAACTTAGAAGCTTTAGGAATTGATGGATTAGTAGTAATCGGTGGAGACGGTTCTTACCGTGGAGCTATGGCTTTAAGTAATGAAATGAACATTAAAACTATCGGTGTACCAGGAACAATCGATAACGATATCTGTTGTACTGACTTCACAATCGGATTTGATACGGCACTTAACACTATCGTAGATGCAATCGATAAAGTTCGTGATACTGCATCAAGTCACGAGCGTGCATTTATTATTGAAGTTATGGGACGTAACGCAGGAGACTTAGCATTATTTGCTGGTATCGCTGGAGGAAGTGAAAGTCTTCTAATTCCTGAGAAAAAAGAAGATATCGAAGAAGTAGTTGCTCGTATAAAAGCAGGGGAAGATCGTGGTAAAAAACACTCAATCATCGTTTTAGCAGAAGGTGTTATGGGTGGACAAGAACTAGCTAAAGAATTAAAAGAACGTACTGGAGAAGAAGTAAGAGCTACAATCTTAGGACACATCCAACGTGGTGGAACTCCATCAGCTCAAGACAGAGTATTAGCTTCAAGATTAGGAAACTACGCTGTCCAATTATTATTAGCTGGTAAATCAGGTCGTGCAGTAGGTATTCAAAATAACAAACTTGTAAGTACTAAATTTGAAGATGTATTTGGGGATGTTCACAATGTAGATTTATCTATCTACGATGTGTCGAAACAACTTTCAATCTAATTATTAATTTCGAAAAGGTTTTCTTTATTAAAAACAACTGTTGTTTAGGAAAATATTTGAAAATAAGTTGAAAATAAGTTAAAATAATAGAAGATTAAAATTTAAGAGGTATATTATGATACAGAAAAAAACTAAAATTATTTGTACAATTGGACCTAAGTCTGAGGCTAAAGAAACATTAACTCAAATGGTAGAGTTAGGAATGAACGTTTGTCGTCTTAACTTTTCACACGGTGACTACGCAGAGCATGGTGCAAGAATTCAAACAATTAAAGAAGTTAGAGAAGCTACAGGAACAAACTTAGCTATTCTTTTAGATACTAAAGGTCCTGAAATTAGAACTCACAACATGGAAAATGATGCAATTATGTTAGAAACTGGTAAAGACGTTATCGTTTCTATGACAGAAGTTCTTGGAACAACTGAAAAATTCTCAATCACTTACGGTGAATTAGTACACGATGTTAAAGCTGGAGATACAATCCTACTTGACGATGGATTAATCGGACTAACAGTAAACAAAGTAGATGCTGAAGGTGGATTAATCTACACTACTATTCAAAACGGTGGAGTACTTAAAAATAAAAAAGGAGTTAACGTACCAGGTGTATCTACAAAATTACCAGGTATTACTCCAAAAGATGAAGAAGACATTCGTTTCGGATGTAAACAAGATATCGACTTCGTTGCTGCTTCATTCGTTCGTACAAAAGAAAACGTACTAGAAGTTAGACGTATCCTTAAAGAAGAAGGATGTGAACATGTTCAAATCATCCCTAAAATCGAATGTCAAGAAGCTATCGATAATATCGATGAAATTATCGAAGTATCTGATGGTATTATGATCGCTCGTGGAGACCTTGGGGTTGAAGTACCAGCTGAAGAAGTACCAATTATGCAAAAAGATATCATTGCTAAATGTAACGAAGCTGGTAAATTCGTAATCACAGCTACTCAAATGTTAGACTCAATGCAAAAAAATCCACGTCCAACACGTGCTGAAGTATCTGACGTAGCTAACGCAATTTACGACGGAACTGATGCAATCATGTTATCAGGAGAATCTGCAGCGGGTGCTTACCCAATCGAATCAGTTTGTACAATGGCTACAATCGCTAAACGTACTGAAGAAATGCAAGACTACTCTCGTATCTTAAAAGAACGTTCTAAAAAAGTTGTATCTAAAGATATTACAAATGCAATTGGGGTATCTGTAGGATATACAGCTCTAAACTTAGATTTACACACAATCGTAACATATACTGAATTAGGAAAAACAGCTAGATTAATTTCTAAATATCGTCCAAACGCGTCTATTTTAGCTGTAACTCCAAGTGCTAAAGTTGCTCGTGGATTAAGCTTAGTATGGGGAGTTGATGCTCAAATCTCAGAACAAGCTAAATCTACAGACGAAATGTTAGTAACAGCAGCGAAAATTGCTAAATCTTCAGGATATGCTAAAGTTGGAGATGCTATCGTAATCACTGGTGGTATCAACACTTCAGTAAGTAATGCTGGAACAACAAACTTCTTAAAAGTTTCTGTAATTGACTAATATAAAATAAAAAGAAGTGAGGTTTTAACCTTGCTTCTTTTTTATTTTCCTTAAGTATTGATAAAACAAAAAGTGGCCTCTAAGGACCACTTTTCGTTATATGAACACAAAATAAAAATTTAGGGTAAATTGTTATTTTGTAGTATTGATCGGAATGGCTTCCGATATTAAATTAAAAGTTTATTGTTAAATAAAATTTAACAACCGAAAGGAAATTAGTGACTACAATAAATATAGTCATTAGAATGGAAGTTAAAATATCTTCCACAGTTTTAAGAACAATTCTGTGAATTGTATGATATATGTATATACATCCTTTATCTATTGACCCGTGTAAAAGTATCATATATTGAAGTGAAAAATGGTTAATTCTTGTTATGATGATATTGAATTATTCTCTACAATATAGATATTCTAGTAATAATTAATAATATGCAACAAATAGTATAATCGAAAAGATTAATTAATATTAATTATACTAAAATATTTTAATGATAAAGTTATCTTACTAACTGCTTACATTCTAATTGTAGCAAAATATACGAGGTTGTCAAACAAAAAAGAAGGAATTTAAAAATGTTAAAATAAATATTTTATCATATCTTTTGTTGTATATGCAAGGATAAAATGATAAATTTAGCGGTTAGTGTTAAAGTATTACAAATATGCAAACTTATAGATAATATTATTTATTGAATAATAAAATTATAAAAAAGGAGAGACTATATTTAATAATCGATTTCATTAAGTTGCTCCTTTGTTGGTAGATAATATGTTTAGAGATTAACAAAATCATTGGGATAATTAGAATAAATATAGATTAATTATCCGTATGTTATTTTAATAGAGTTTATTTATTCACTACATTAGGAGAATCTCCAGTAGTTATCACATCTACTGTAATATTTAAAGCTTCTACTGCAAGATTTTTAATTGCTTTCATTGTGAAAAATGTAGTGTGAGGAGTATGTGTATATAATGTTATCTTTATCGATTAATTCCTGAATCAATTTGGCATTGAACTCTTTATTTAAGAAAACTTTAGGAACGTAATTCCTTTCGGTTTTATATAAATCAAGACTATCTTCTAGTAGTTTATTACTGTAATAATATTATTTGTATTACAGTTGGTAGAATATTTTAAACAAATTCTAAGAACTATTTAGAAATTTTTCTAAATAGTTCTTGACTTTAATATATGATAGAGTTATAATCTATTTAGAAAGATATCTAAATAGAATTGCAGTTCAGATTTTTAAAGGGGTGATAAAAATGGGATGAGTGAAACTTTAAAAGCGATATCTGATCCAGTAAGAAGAAATATTTTAGAATTATTAAAAGAAGAGAAGAAAAGCGCTGGAGAATTAGCTTCGGAATTTAATCTATCTGGAGCTACTGTATCGTATCATCTAACACAATTAAAAAAAGCGGGCTTGATATTAGAAAGTAAGCATAAGAATTTTATATATTATGAATTGAATGCTAGTGTATTCGAAGAAGTTCTAGTATGGATTTATGGTTTAGGAGGAAAAGATGATGAAAGTAGATAAAAAAAGTTTGTTTCTAAGTGTTGCTATTTGTTTATTGCCGATATTGATTGGAGTTTATTATTATGATGTATTACCTGAACAAATAGCTGTGCACTTCAATGTTAGCGGAGAGCCTGATAATTTTGTGAGTAAAACTCGTGCGATTATCGATTTTCCTATATTCTTTGCTATAGTTCAGGTCATAATTTCGCTAGTAGTTGATTTTGATAAAACTCCGAAAAAAGGTGCGCTAATAGCTAAGGGAATTATACCTTTGATAAGTGTTCTAGTTCAAGGCGGCATAGTAGCATATGCTTTAGATAATAATTTCAATGTACCACAATTAACAGTGTTTGTTATCGGAATAGTGCTTATTATACTTGGGAACTATCTGCCTAAAAAAGAGTTTTGGGGAAAATACAATTTTAATCTTTTTGGTTTAGAAAAAGGTGTTAATGAACAAAAAGTAGTTAGAGTTTACGCGTTGTATATGACTTTTAGTGGAGTTGTTATATTCATCAGTGGATTCTTTAGTTCAACAGTAGCGCTAGTTTTAATAGTTGTTATTGCGATTTTCTCTACAGTTTTACCTTTTTACTTGGTTAAAAAATATAAAGGGTTGACCCAAAAGTCCTAGATTTTTAAAAAAAGTTTACAAGAAAACTCATAGACGCAGTGGTTTATTGACATCTAAATTCGCTTTATAAAATCTTTTTAGATTGTTCAGGAGTGATTTGATAAAACCGATTTCTACGAAATTACGATTTTTGAGGCACTCCCTTTCTTCTAAGGATTAACTTAAAATTTATTTTATGTTTAGGCACTTAGGATATTATTTTTAGGGATTAGAAGTTTGTGTTATAATTGAAACTATGAAAGTGATTTATGTAAACTAATTATCATTTTTAATAAAATTAGATTAGGAGGACATAGAGTGTTAGAACTTAAAAATATAGTTAAGAAGTATAATACTGGTGGTAGTGAAGTAGAAGTACTAAAATCTGTAAATATTCATTTTAGAGAAAATGAATTTGTCTCGATTTTAGGAGCAAGTGGAAGTGGAAAAACAACGCTATTAAATATTATAGGTGGTTTAGATAAATACACATCTGGTGATATGGCCCTTATGGGGCGTTCTACTAAAGAGTTTAAAGATAGAGATTGGGATAGTTATAGAAATGGGACTATAGGTTTTGTCTTTCAAAGTTATAATTTAATATCTCACTTAAGTGTTATTGAAAATGTAAAATTAGCTTTGTCTATTTCAGGGCATTCTAATTCAGAAAATCATGAAAAAGCTAAGAAAGTATTAGAAGATGTTGGCTTAGCGGAGCATCTATATAAAAAACCTAATCAGCTTTCTGGAGGTCAGATGCAAAGGGTGGCGATTGCCCGCGCATTAGTAACTGATCCAAAGATTATTCTTGCTGATGAGCCTACAGGAGCGTTAGACAGTAAGACTAGTGTTCAGATTATGGAACTTATTAAAGAAATAAGTAAGACGAAGTTAGTTATAATGGTAACGCACAATCCAGAACTAGCGAAAAAATATAGTGATAGAATAGTACGAGTTAAAGATGGTGAAATTCAAGAAGATACAGATCCTTACGTAGCTGAAGAGATTGCTGAAAATGGATTTGCTTTGAAGAAAACTGCGATGGCATTTAGCAGTGCGATTAAATCAAGTTTTAAAAACCTTCTTACGAAAAAATTCCGTACGTTTATGACGGTTGCTGCTAGCAGTATAGGTATTATTAGTATAGGTTTAGTATTGTCTATTTCATCTGGTATGGATAAGTATATTCAAACGATGCAAAATGAGAACTTATCGTCAATGCCGATTATGATTAGTGCAAATCAGGTAAACTTTGGGCTTAGTGTTGATGATGACAATTCAGAAAAAGATTCTAATGGTTCAGAGCTAGTGCCGAAGTCTAGTCGTGATGTGCATAGAAACTTATATTCTGTCGATGCATTAGGGAATGGAGAAACATTTATAAACTATATTCAAAACAATGCGAAGGATTATTATTCTGCGATTGAATTTACTCAAGGATATACTATTCAGGCGTTGACTAAAAATGCAAAAGGTGATGTAATTGCTGTAAAACAAGATCAAGATGCATTCGGTGATAGTATTTTTGGATTATTACCAGAAGATAAGAATATGATTATGAATCAATACGAAGTGGTAAAATCATCTAAAGATAATTTTGGATATCCTAGTGATAATGAAGTTGTATTATTTACTGCGAAAAATAACGAAATCGACAAAGCTACATTAAAAGCATTAGGTTTTGATGAAAATTCAAAAGTTAAGTATGAAGATATTATTGGAAAAGAATTTAGCGTTATAGATAATAATAACTATTATAGAAAAATCGGTGATGGTTTTGTTCCGCGTGATGTTGATACTAAGATGTATGATTCGGGAACTAAGGTTAAGTTAGTGGCTATATTAAAAGCTAAAGATAGTTTCATTAGACCTCAGATGACAATCGGATATACAAAATCATTACAAGATACTATGTTGGAAAAAGAGGCTAAATCTGATATTGTAGTTGCGCAAGAAAAGGACAAAACTGTAAATGTGGCGACGCGTCAGAAGATTGATGCGGACATGGCTGATCAGATTCTTGCCACAATAGGTGGAAAATCTACACCGAGTGCAATTAATATTTATCCGAAATCTTTCAATGACCGTGACAAAATAGCAGAAGTTATTAATAATTTTAACAAAAAAGTGGCTGAAAAATATGGTTCAGACAGTGCAGATTATCACAAATACAGCATCACATATGCAGATATGGCGAAGCAGATGACAACGATTATGTCACAGATGATTAATACAATTTCATTAATCTTATCGGCATTTGCGGGAATCTCATTGATAGTATCATCTATTATGATTGGGATACTAACGTATGTATCTGTAGTAGAAAGAACGAAGGAAATTGGTATTCTACGTGCGATTGGTGCTCGTAAAAAAGATATCACAAGAATCTTTATCGCAGAAGCAGGGTTAATCGGATTTATTTCTGGGGCTGTAGGTGTAGTGGTGACTATGCTTCTATCTATTCCTATTAGTAGAGCAGTTGCTAAGGGATTAGAAGTGGAAAGTTTCACAGCTTCATTAAATGCTCAGGCGTCAATCGGATTAATAGCTCTTAGTTTAATATTGACGCTTATTGCTAGTATTATTCCATCGAGAATAGCTGCGAAGAAAGATCCGGTAGAAGCGCTGAGAACTGAATAAAAAATAATATGAGGAATAGCAGATTGTGTTATAGTCAGAAGGTTGCGAGAAAATGTAACTTTTGGTTATTATAATGAATCTAATATTCCTCGTTTTTATATTTAATGTGAAGGTAATTGTAAGAGAAAGATATAGGTTATTCTTAGGTATGATTGACACTTAGACTAATTTTGCAATATAATTTATAATATACATGCGTAAGAAGGAGGTTTTTATGGTAATAGGTTCTTTTATAGTTTTTGTGATATTTCTGTTGCTGTTTTTATCTGTTTTGTATTTTGATAGAAGAAATCTATTTTTAGGAATATTTTTTATTGCTACAGGTTTAAGTTTTATTTTTTATGTAATGTCCTTTATTACTAATCACGCACAAGAGAATAAGTTTTTCTATAATTTAGGTGTAGTATTACTTGTTATAGCAATAGTAATATTCACTCTGCTGCCGATTGTAGTAGTAATTATGTTTTTATACAATTCATTTATGCTTATTAAAAGAGAAGGTTTAAGAGTAGGTAACTTATTGAGTCTGGCTACGTTTTTCTTACTTGTAGGTTATATATTTTATTGGCCTCGTGTTGCTACTTATACACATGACAATATTCTGTTAAATACAATTTATGTTTATGTTAGTTTAGTAGTTTTATATTTTCTATGTATAGCGATGTCTTATTTAGTATCTAGTGTCTTAAACTTCATTAATATTCTACCGAGGAAGATTGATTATGTTGTTGTTTTAGGTGCAGGGTTGATTGGTGAGAGAGTAACTCCACTTCTTGCTAGCAGAATTAAAAAAGGGATAAAAGTTTATAAAGACAATCCTGGAAGTAAACTAATTATGTCCGGAGGTCAAGGCCCTGATGAAGTAGTATCTGAAGCCTTTGCGATGAAAAACTATGCTCTTGAGCAAGGTGTTGATGAAAAAGATATAATTCTAGAAGATAAATCAACTTCTACTGAAGAAAATATTATTTTTTCAAAGAAATTTATTCCAGCCGATAAAAGTTTCGCTGTGGTGACGAATTATTATCACGTTTACCGAGCGTTAGTACAAGCACGAACTCTAGGTTTTAGATGTATTGGTTATGGAGCGCCCACAAAGTTCTATTTCAGCCTTAATGCTTTTATTAGAGAATTTATAGGATATCTATATTTCAAAAGAAAAGTACATGTAGTAGTTTTAGGTGTTCTTACATCTTTATTTATAGTTGCAATAATATTTGTTGAAGTATATTATTGGATTAATTATCGCTAGAATTTAAGACAATAGACTTAACAAAATCAGTTTTAAAATTGTTTTTGTTAAGTCTTTTTTTATCTGATTGCTATACACAATTTTACAACTTACCATCCCTAATGATTTCTAAATATGATATAATAAAATGAAAAAAGTATTTGTGGAAGGATATAGTGTTGTGAAAGATCATTCTTATTATATGGAGTTGGCGTTAGAAGAAGCGCGGAGAGCGTACGCTAAAGGAGAAGTTCCGATTGGAGCTGTGCTAGTTGTTGATGATAAGGTTATTGCGAAAGCTCATAATACTCGTGAAGAAAATCAACAAGCATTGAATCATGCTGAGATGTTAGTTATTAAAGAGGGTTGTGAGAAACAAGGATTTTGGAGACTTGATAATAGTTATTTATATACCACTGTGGAGCCTTGTGTTATGTGTAGTGGAGCTATTGTCCAAGCTAGAATAGAAAATGTTATCTATGGAGCAAGTGATCCTAAATATGGTTGTTGTGGAAGCTGTATTGATTTAGTAGGTGAGAATAAATTTAATCATCAAGCTAAGGTCATCTCTGGGGTGCTCGAAGAAGAGTGTTCGACGTTGATGAAGAATTTTTTTAAAGAGTTAAGAGAAAAAAAGAAATAGAAATTTAATATATTAGGGTTAATGCAAAGTTCTTAAATTTTTTAAAGTTTATATGGAAATCTATAGGCACAGTGATTTATTGATATCTAAATTGGCTTTATAAAAGCTTTTTAGAACTTCGAGAAGTGACTTGACGAAATCAATTTCTTCGAGATTATGATTTCTGATTCCCTCCCATATGAAATAATGAAAAATAATAATATATAAATATAATGACGATAAAAATATTTCTAGTAAATATATCGTCGTTTTTGTTTTGTAATAAGGGGATAATGTAGGTATTTACTTAATAAAAATAAAGTTTAGAAAAAAACTGAAAAAGTTGAAAATTTCTAATTTTTAAGTTGTTTTTTGCTACCATTCTTAAATGAAATTTGATACAATAAACTTAGAAAGTATAGAGGCGTTTTAATGAAAATAGAGAATGTAATAAAGAAATTTAATTCTGAAGAAATATATAGTTGTCCGAAGTGTTTGTCTGAATCACGGATAGAAAATATAAGCTTAGTTTGTGGTAATAACCATCGGTATGATTTTTCGAAAAAGGGTTATATTCATTTAATAAATAATTATAAACCAACAAAATATAATGAGGAATTATTTAAAGCACGTGGCGAAATTTTTAGTAATGATTTTTATGTGAATGTACTAAAAAATATTCAAAATTTGATTGAAAAATATGCTAAAGAAGTGGTGTTAGATATTGGTTGTGGAGAAGGTTATTACATTAGAAAGTTGAAGACAGCATTTCCTGAGAAATATTTTTATGGTTTGGATAATAGTAAAGATGCTATAGAAATAGCTGTGAAAGAAGATAAGTTAAATCCTTACATGGTTGCTAATTTGGCTAATTTACCATTTAGAGATAATAGTGTATCGTGCATTTTAAATATATTGACACCTGCAAATTATGAAGAATTTTTTAGAGTGCTTGGAGATGCGGGGTATTTAATTAAGGTTATTCCGAATGCTAGGTATTTAAGAGAAATTAGAGAATTAATCGGAGGAAAGGAGTATACTAATAGTGATACTGTAAGTCTAATCGAGGAGAATTGTACTATCGTAGAGAGGGTAACGGTAAGGGATACATTTCGATTAGATAAGGTGCAAGCTGAGAATTTTCTTAAGATGACCCCTTTAACATTTTCTAAAAATATTACTGCTGTTGATGTAGATAGTTTGAAAGAGATAACTATAGACTTAGAGATTTTAGTGTGTAAAAAGTGAAATACCTTGAAAACACCGTATATCAAAGAAAGGAAGAACTTATGAAGGAGGTTAGGTTATGAATACAACAAAATATAATTGTGTTGTGGAGGTAAAAAAATACGAAAAAGTCCCATGGTACAAAAGATGCCTTGATTTTTCAATAAGAGAAAATGATATGTATCTTATGAGAGAGGCGAGTATTCGTCAGACAAATTATTATCTTTGTGAAAAAGATGGGAAAATATACTTGGTAGATAGTGATAACGAGGTAAATGAGATATCTTGGGTAAATCTCATGAATTTTATAGAGATAGAATTAGATGGATTTATTTATAGAAAGTATAGGTATCTAAAGTAAATTGACAATTAAATAAGAGTCGTTAGAAGTAGTTTGGAAGTGTAGTACAGAAAAAAGAGGAGAAATATTATGTACGTGGCATACGATAATAAAGATGGGGTTTTTAATGCATTGGACAAAGATATACAAAAGAATATGGAATATCACTGTCCGATATGTGGGGGGAAAGTAATTTTTAAAAAGGGAGTAAAAATTCAATCACATTTTGCTCATGCTAAAAATTGTTCTTGTGAGTTTGAAACATATAAGAAAGAGAGTAGTGAGCATCTAGAAGCGAAAAAAGATCTTTACGAACATTTTAGAAAAAAATATCGTAATGTGGAAGTCGAACATATTTTTAAAACAGGGGAAAAAAATGATATTCAAATAGCTGATGTGTTTATTAAAGATAATAGTATTGCTTTTGAGTATCAAAGATCAGTTATTCCTTTTGACCTTATTAAAGCTAGGACACGAGGGTATATGAGGGCTGGCTTGAAACTAATTTGGTTAATTGATACAAACAAATTTATAAAAGAATTAAAAAGTTATGCTGGTATAAGTTATATTAGATATGCTCCATTTGTGGATAATTTTTTGAATTATTATCAAGGGAAAGTATTCTTCTATGGTTGGGATAATATAAACAAAAAATTTGAATTCTATCAAATCTGGGCTCATAATTTAAAAAAACGAAATGCTGTTTGTATAAAAACTTCATTAAGTATTGATGAGTTTGATGTACCACTCGATTTAAAACTACTGGACAAAGATTTAACGTCGAAATTATATCCGTCAGATGTTGAAAATTATGTCTACGAACAAATTAAGTTCGATAAGACTGTGAAAAATAAGGTTTTAAGCATGTTTTATAATCAACATATAGAGTTGAATAATATTCCTAAAGTTATTGGTGTTAACATGCTAGAACAGGTGCTTATTAGAACGCCGCTTGTCTATTGGCAAGGATTAATGTATAGATTTTATAAAGAAGGTAAAAGTTACTCTGAACTCATAAGAATAATGAGTAATA
Organism: Gemella parahaemolysans; assembly: GCF_053758945.1. NCBI lineage: Bacteria > Bacillati > Bacillota > Bacilli > Caryophanales > Gemellaceae > Gemella > Gemella parahaemolysans. The sequence continues at coordinate 18,713 of NZ_JBSMTP010000003.1, read as the reverse complement.
TTATAGAATTTAAAGATAGTATTTATATAAATAATATTCAACAAGGGGAAATTTTCTTAAAAGTATTTAAAACATATTATGCTTTGTTAGTAGAAAATGACAAGTAAGAGGATAAAGCTATGTGGGAGTATAGTGGAAATTTTACAGAAGAACAAAAAAGAGTGTTACTTTCATTAATAGCAATTGAGAAAGTTACTACTCTTAAATTACATAGAGTATTTAATGATTTAAATGGTATAGAGAAGATTTTGGATTTATCTATACCAGAGTTAGTTATATATTTTGGAAGTAATGCTGAGGAAATCTATACCAAACTTCATAATAATATGGAGTTTGATTTCGAGAGTTATTTTGAATTTTATAATGTGAAGTATATGTTTTGTGATGATGTTTATTATCCTAAGGAACTTTTTAGAGTTTATGATTATCCGTATGTTATTTTTTACAGAGGTAATAGGGATTTACTCCTATTTAGAAGAAAGATTTCTATAGTAGGTAGTAGAAATAATACTTCATATTCAAAAGAAGCTCTCGAGAGTATAGTACCGTATTTAACGATGAATAATTTTGTGATAGTAAGTGGTCTTGCTACAGGTGTTGATAGCCTTGCTCATGAGGGAGCTTTAAAAAGTAAAGGGTACACTATTGGTGTAATAGCTCATGGGCACAACATTATTTATCCGGAACAAAGTTATAAGCTCTATAAGGAGCTAGAACGAAACCATCTTATTATATCTGAGTATTTTCCGACTTCGCCTATAAGGAAATATAAATTTTTAGAACGAAATAGGCTTGTTGCTGGTCTTTCTAGTGCTCTTTTGGTAACTGAGGCAGCTAAAAGGAGTGGTACACAGAGAACGGTGGATTTCGCCTTAGATGTAGGTTCTGATGTATTCTGCCTACCGGGAAAATTTGACGATAAGATGAGTTATGCAATGAATGAGTACATTAAAGAGGGGGCGATACTTGTAAATAAATTAGAGGATTTTGGTGATGAATTAGGATTTTAGTATAGATATTTGAAAGGATGATTATTATGACAGATATCTTGTTTATTAATCCACTAGGTTGGGATAGATATATTTGGGCGAGAGTCTTAGAAAATATGCCAGACCAAACCTTTGATTTTATTGAATTTACCGAAGAGAGTTTTAAATCTATATCAAAAAAAGAAATTGAGCAGGTACTTTTAAATAAAATGACACAAGTAAAAAGAGGAGGTTATATTGTAACTGCTTCTTATGGTACGGTCGTTTTACTTAATGGTTTAGAGATTTTTAGTGAATACCTCGATGGTGTTAATTTAATTATCATTGAGGGCTTAGAACCTATACCTCCTGAATCGGTGTTAAAAACATATTTTGAACCAGAGATAAAGTTCACTAGTAAAGAAGAATATCTATCAAAGACACTTAGTGTAGAAGAGATGAGGGATGAGTTTTTAGTGGAGTTAATTCTTAAAAAACTCATAAAAGAAGGTAGTGAATATATGGTGAGACCGAACTCGCAAACAGAGTATGATTATTTATCTTTGTATGCGGGGGTAGATAATTTAGAACTATTAAAAAGAAGTAGGACTGTGTTTAATAAAGTTTCAGTTTTTTCTTATTTCAAGTTAATAGGGATGAATTATACGCAAATAGAGGAGTCAGATCATCTTCTTATGGTAACTAAACCACAGATGATCTTGGATATATTATTAGGGAAATAGAGAATTATGATAAATTTTATAATGGAAAATTCGATTATGTGTAAAAGGAACACATTATCATTACGATATAAAATTATTGATTAAAGCAAGTAGCTGATTGAAATACTATTAGCTACTTGTTTAATTTTTATATTGCAAGTTGTATTAGTTGATAGAAATTATCAAGTATAGTATAATTTACAAGTTGTTTAAAATCAGAAGGTAATTTTATATAGAGAATATAAGAAGAAAAAATTTGTAGAAGGAGAAGATAAGTGAGAAACTTTTTTAATGTACTATTAGGTAAGAAAAGTCCAGAGTTTTTTGAAGTGATAAAAGGAAGAAAATCAGTTAAGTATTTTGATACTGATGTTAAAATTAAACATGAAGAAATTATAGAAATGTTAGATGAAGCGAATATTGCTCCTTCATCTTGCAACTTACAACCTTGGAGATATATCGTTGTAGACACTCCGGAAGGAAAAGAGAAGTTAGGTAGTGCTAACTATAATAAAATTCAAAATGATACTTCTGCAGCGATGATTATCGTACTAGGAGATTTGAACTACTATAATAAGTTTGATGAGATATATGGTGAAGCTGTAGAAAAAGGTTATATGACTCAAGAAGTTAAAGATGGCTTTGAAAAAGGTATGGTTCCTCAATTAGAAAAAATCCCAGTTGATAAAAATAGAGAAGGTGTTTACTTTGACTGCGGATTATGGACGATGCAATTTACTAATATAGCTTATGCTAAAGGGTATGACACTAATATTATTGGTGGATTTATGAGAGATAAAGTAGCTGAATTATTTGAGTTAGAGGAAAACTTAGTGCCTGTGATGTTAATCGCACTAGGTAAAAAAGAAAAAGATGGAAGACCATCTGTAAGAATTAAAGCTGAAAAATTAGTAAGATTTGAATAATGGTAAGAAGTGTTATTTAAGATGACAACATAAAATATAAATGCAGAGTAGTTTCATGAAATTGATTAGAGTTAAAATTGATTTCTGAGCTACTCTATTTTCGTACAAATCATTTTGAATTTTAGAAAATACATTATAAAATAGTAAATATATGTATAAAAAAGGAGAAATAAAGTGAAAAAATTAGAGGCGGTAATATTTGATTTTGATGGAACTATTGTAGATACAGAGAAAGTATACTATGAAAATATGAGAGATCTAACTAAAGAGGTATTAGGTCAAAAACTTGATAAGATGGATTACATTCAAAATGTTTCTGGAACGAATGAAGAAACAAGTAAAAGATATTATAAAGCAAGATATGGTATGTCAAGTGAAGATTATGATGAATTCGAAGCGGAGATTACAAAGCGTATTCTAGATAATTATCATAATGCTCCAGTATTACCAGGGATTGCAGAACTTATGGAATATCTGTATAACAAAGGAATTAAAATGGCAGTTGCATCAAACGGAAAGAGAGAGCATATAGAAACTGGGCTACAGAGAAAAGGGTTTGAGAAATATATTTCTGCTATTGCGACAAAAGGTGAAGTAAAAAATCCAAAACCCGCTCCAGATATTTATTTGCTAGCTGCTAAGAAGTTAGGTGCGAATATAAGTAATTCAATAGCTATAGAAGACTCACGTCCAGGCGCGTTAGGAGCAGTAGCATCCGGGGCAACATTAATCCTACAAACAAATGATATTACAAAACATATGGACTTTATAGGAGTGGATTATAAATATAAAGATGTAGATTTAGTTGAAATAATTAAAGAAATTGTTGAGAATAAATAGTATACAAAAACTAATCAGAGGAGTATAATAAAATTATTAAGAGTAATCTTAAAATCGAATATACAAAGGGAGACTGTTATGTATACGTCTAATTTAAAAATTAAAGAAGGATTTACTTCACATGCAACAACACCACTTGGTGGAGAATATAAAATGTTTATAGAAGAAAGTAAAGATGGTCCAATGGATCTATTTGCCACAGCATACAATGGATGTGTAAGTATGTGTGCAAAAGGATATTTCTTCAGAGCATACGAATTAGTAGATTTAGTAATTGAAACTGAGTTGGTTGTGGACTATGATAATAAAAAAATTGTAGCTAATGTTCATGTAGATAGAACAGAAGAGCAACTAGCTGCTGGAGATAGACAAGGTGTACTAGATAATATTAAACTGCGTTGTAAAGTATCTCATTTATTATCTTCTGATTTAGAAATTCAATATAATATTTTACCGTTAAAATAAAATAAATAAACGAAAAACTTAGGGTGCAAAGCTCTAAGTTTTTTATTTTCCGGAGGAGAAAAAAGTTTTTTTCTTCTATATAATAATCATTATTTTGGTGAAAGAAAAAAGAATAAAAAATAGAAAACATATTCATAAAATTTTTTAAAATTTTTTCGTCAAAACTCTTGCATTATATGCTTTAACCATGTATAATAATAAATGTTGGTCTTGCAAAAGACTTGCGTAGAAGCGAAAGGTTACTGACACGCCCGGCCGCTTTGCCATGGCATGGCGTGCTGGAGAACTTTCGTGGAGAAGTCGCTACTAGATAGCGGCGAATAAATGTATAGGAGGAGAAATGATGGCAAAACAAAAAATTCGTATTCGTCTTAAAGGATATGATCACAGATTAGTAGATCAAAGTGCAGAGAAAATTGTTGAAACTGCAAAACGTTCTGGAGCAAAAGTTTCTGGACCAATTCCATTACCAACGGAAAAAGCAGTATACACAATCTTACGTTCAGTTCACATTTACAAAGATAGCCGTGAACAATTCGAACAACGTACACACAAACGCCTAATCGATATTATTGAACCAACACAAAAAACAGTTGACGCTTTAATCAGCTTAAACTTACCATCAGGTGTTGACATCGAATTAAAATTATAATTATAGGAGGTGACTTTCGATGACCAAAGGTATCTTAGGAAGAAAAGTAGGTATGACTCAAATCTTCGCTGAAAATGGAGAATTAATTCCAGTAACAGTAGTTGAAGCGAAAGGTAACGTCGTATTACAAAAGAAAACAGAAGAAGTTGAAGGATACAACGCAATCCAATTAGGATTCGACGACAAACGTCCTTACGACAAAGAGCGTAAAGACCGTTTAGTAAAAGTTGCGAACAAACCTGAACAAGGTCACGCAGATAAAGCTAACACTGCTCCAAAACGTTTCGTACGCGAAATCAGAGATGCAGAAGTTGCTAATTATGAAGTAGGTCAAGAAGTCCAAGTTGATATTTTTGCAGCAGGGGACTTAGTTGACGTAACAGGAGTAAGTAAAGGTAAAGGATTCCAAGGGGCTATCAAGCGTCATGGACAAAGCCGCGGACCAATGGCTCACGGTTCTCGTTACCACCGTCGTCCTGGGTCAATGGGACCTGTAGCACCTAACCGTGTATTCAAAGGTAAAGCATTACCAGGTCAAATGGGTGGAGTTACAGTTACTACTCAAAACTTAGAAATCGTAAGCGTAGATGTAGAAAATGGATTAATCCTAGTTAAAGGATGTATTCCAGGATCTAAAAAAAGCTTCGTAAAAATCCAATCAGCAGTTAAATCTGGTAAATAATCGGAAAATATACGGAAGGAGGAAATTAGATAATGCCACAATTAGATTTATTTAAACAAGACGGTACTAAAGTTGGTGCAGTTGAAGCTAGTGAAGCAGTATTCGGAATCGAACCAAATCAACACGTTTTATTCCAAGCTGTAACTTTACAAAGAGCATCACTTCGTCAAGGTACACACAAAACAAAAGGACGTTCTGAAGTTTCAGGTGGTGGTCGCAAACCATGGCGTCAAAAAGGAACAGGTCGTGCTCGTCAAGGATCTATCCGTTCACCACAATGGCGTGGAGGTGGAATTGTATTCGGGCCTACACCACGTAGCTACAGCTTCAAAATGCCTCGTAAAATGCGTCGTTTAGCACTACGTTCTGCTTTATCTTCTAAAGTAGCAGCTAACGAAGTATTTGCATTAGAAAGCTTATCATTTGATACAATTAAAACTAAAAACTTTAAAGAAATGTTATCAAACCTTAGCCTAGAGAAAAAAGTATTATTCGTAGTTACTGAACTAGAAGAAAATACTGTTTTATCAGGAAGAAATATTCCAGGAGTTGAATTCGTTGAAACAACTGGTCTTAACGTATTAGACATCTTAGGAAGCAACAAAGTTGTATTCACTAAAGATGCAGTAGAAAAAGTTGGGGAGGTATTAGCATAATGGAAGCACGCGATATTATCAAACGCCCAGTACTAACTGAAAAAAGTTATTTATTAATGCAAGAAAATAAATACACTTTCCTAGTAGACACACGCGCTCACAAAACTCAAATTAAACAAGCTATTGAAGAAATCTTCGGAGTTAAAGTTGAGAAAGTAAACGTAATGAACTACAAACCAAAATTCCGTCGTGTTGGAAGATACGGTGGTTACACTAACAAACGTAGAAAAGCTATCGTTAAGTTAGCAGAAGGACAAACAATCGAAGGATTATTCGCTTAAGAATAACAAATACCATTAAGGAGGAAAAATGACAAATGGCAATTAAAGTATATAAAGCTATAACTAACGGTCGTCGTAACATGACATCATTAGATTTCGCTGAAATTACAACTAACAAACCAGAAAAGTCATTATTAGCGCCGCTACCGAAAAAAGCGGGAAGAAATAACCAAGGTAAAATCACTGTTCGTCACCACGGTGGAGGACACAAGAAACAATACCGTATTATTGACTTCAAGAGAAATAAAGACAACGTACCAGCAAAAGTTGCTACTATCGAGTACGATCCAAACCGTTCAGCGAACATCGCTCTATTACACTATGTAGATGGAGAAAAAAGATACATCATCGCTCCTAAAGAACTTAAAGTAGGACAAATTATCGTATCTGGTGAAACTGCTGATATTAAAGTTGGTAATGCATTACCACTAGCAAACATCCCTGTAGGGACATTAATTCACAACATCGAACTTAAACCTGGTAAAGGTGGACAATTAGTACGTTCTGCTGGAGCAAGTGCTCAAGTACTTGGTAAAGAAGGTAAATACGTATTAGTACGTCTTAAATCAGGAGAAGTAAGAATGATCTTAGCAACTTGCCGTGCTACAATCGGTGAAGTTGGTAACGAACAACACGGACTAGTAAATATCGGTAAAGCCGGTAGAACTCGTTGGTTAGGTAAAAGACCAACTGTACGTGGATCTGTTATGAACCCGAACGATCACCCACACGGTGGTGGTGAAGGACGTACTTCAATCGGACGTAAATCACCAATGTCACCATGGGGTAAACCTACTCTTGGTAAGAAAACTCGTTCTAAAAAAGCTCGTTCAAACAAATTTATCGTACGTGCTAGAACTAAATAATAAAATTAAACAAAGGTTAGTTGGTGAGGAGCAAGTGCTCTTTACCAAAGCCTTAAGTATGCAAAGTATCGGAAAGGAGATAACACAATGGCTCGTAGTTTAAAAAAAGGACCATTCGCTGATCACCACTTATTAGCAAAAGTTGAAAAAATGAACGAACAAGAAAAGAAACAAGTAATTAAAACTTGGTCACGTCGTTCAACAATCTTCCCAACATTCATAGGACTTACTTTTGCAGTATATGACGGAAGAAAACATGTACCTGTATATGTGACTGAAGATATGGTAGGACACAAATTAGGTGAGTTTGCACCAACAAGAACTTACAAAGGTCACGTTGCAGACGACAGAAAAACAAGAAGATAATTTAGAAATTAGTAAAATCAAGGAGGCACATTCATGGAGTCAAAAGCAATCGCTAAGACAGTCCGCATCGCTCCTCGTAAAGTAAGACTAGTATTAGACTTAGTACGTGGAAAAAAAGTGGGCGAAGCATTAGGAATTTTAGAATTCACAACTAAATCAGCTTCTTTACCAGTAGCTAAAGTTATTAAATCAGCTGCTGCTAACGCTGAACACAACTATGGAATGAATGTAGAAGACTTAGTAGTATCACAAGCATTTGCAAATGAAGGACCAACTCTTAAAAGATTCCGTCCAAGAGCAAAAGGTGCTGCAAGTTCAATTAACAAAAGAACAAGTCACATCACTATCGTTTTAAGTGACAACAAATAATAAAAATTAAGAAATTATAAAAGCTAAACTAGTTAAAGGAGGCTACAAACTGTGGGTCAAAAAGTACATCCAATAGGCTTACGTGTTGGAGTTATTCGTGATTGGGATTCAAAATGGTATGCGGAAAAAGATTTCGCTGCTAACTTACACGAAGATTTCAAAATCCGTGAGTTCATCAGTAAACAATTAAAAGACGCTTCAGTTTCTAAAGTAGAAATTGAAAGATTTGATAAGAAAGTAAACATTTCAGTACACACTGGTAAACCAGGTATGGTTATCGGTAAAGGTGGTTCTGAAATTGATAAATTAAGATTAGAATTAAACAAATTAACTGGAAAAAGAGTACACATTAATGTAGTTGAAATCAAAAAAGTTGATATCGACGCTAAATTAGTAGCTGAAAACATTGCTCGTCAATTAGAAGCTCGTGTATCATTCCGTCGTGCTCAAAAACAAGCTATCCAAAGAGCTATGAGAGCAGGAGCTAAAGGAATTAAAACTCAAGTATCAGGACGTCTTGGTGGAGCAGATATCGCTCGTGCAGAACACTACTCAGAAGGTTCAGTGCCACTACACACATTAAGAGCAGACATCGACTACGCTCACGAAGAAGCAGATACAACTTATGGTAAACTTGGAGTTAAAGTTTGGATTAACCGTGGTGAAGTATTACCAACTAGAAAATCTGAAAAAGGAGGTAACTAATTTATGTTAATGCCTAAACGTGTTAAATATCGTCGTCAACACAGACAATCAACAAAAGGTAAATCTAAAGGCGGAAACGTAGTAGATTTCGGTGAATATGGATTACAAGCTACTACTGCAGCAAGAGTTACTTCTCGTCAAATAGAAGCTGCTCGTATAGCGATGACTCGTTATATGAAACGTGGTGGTAAAGTTTGGATTAAAATCTTCCCTCACATGCCTTACACTAAAAAACCATTAGAAGTACGTATGGGATCTGGTAAAGGTGCAGTAGAAGGATGGGTTGCAATCGTTAAACCAGGTAGAGTGATGTTCGAAGTTGCTGGAGTAAGTGAAGAAGTTGCACGTGAAGCTCTAAGACTTGCATCTCACAAGTTACCTGTTAAATGTAAATTTGTAAAACGTGAAGAAACAGGTGGTGAAGCATAATGAAAACAAATGAATTCAAATCAATGATTAGAGAATTAACTTCACAAGAGTTAGAAACAAAAATCAAAGAATTAAAAGAAGAGCTTTTCAACTTACGCTTCCAATTGGCAACTGGTCAATTAGAAAATACAGCTCGTATTAGTCAAGTTAGAAAATCAATCGCTCGTATGAAAACTGTTATTCGCGAAAGAGAATTAGCGAATAAATAATATAGGAGGCAAACATGACTGAGAGAAATGATAGAAAAGTTTACGTTGGAAAAGTAGTTTCTGATAAAATGGACAAAACAATCACAGTTTTAGTAGAAACTTACAAAAAACACCCTCTATACGGTAAACGTGTTAAATATTCTAAAAAATTCAAAGCACATGATGAAAACAATGTTGCTAAATTAAATGATATCGTTAAAATAATGGAAACTCGTCCATTATCTGCAACTAAAAACTTCCGTTTAGTAGAAGTAGTAGAAGAAGCAGTTATAATCTAATAAAACTAGGATAAACCCTAAGAAGGAGGCAAAAAGCGCATGATTCAACAAGAAACACGCTTAAAAGTGGCTGATAACTCAGGAGCAAAAGAAGTTTTAACAATTAAAGTTCTAGGTGGTTCAGGACGTAAAGTTGCTAACATTGGTGACGTAATTGTATGTTCTGTTAAAAAAGCAACACCAGGTGGAGTTGTTAAAAAAGGTGAAGTAGTTAAAGCCGTAATCGTTCGTACAAAAACAGGAGCTCGTCGTAATGACGGTTCATATATTAAATTTGATGAAAATGCTTGTGTAATTATCCGTGATGATAAGAGCCCACGTGGTACACGTATTTTCGGACCAGTTGCTCGTGAATTAAGAGACGGTAACTACATGAAAATCGTATCACTAGCTCCAGAAGTATTATAATATAAAAAGTACAGTAAAGAAGGAGGTTAACAAGAAATGTTCATTAAAAAAGGTGATAAAGTTGTAGTAATTACTGGTAAAGACAAAGGTAAAGTTGGTACAGTAATCGAAGCTCAACCTAAAAAAGATCGTGTTGTTGTAGAAGGTGTTAACATCATTAAAAAACACGTTAAGAATTCTCAAGATGCACCTCAAGGTGGAATCGTTGAAAAAGAAGCAGCAATTCACGTATCAAACGTAATGTTACAAGATCCTGAAACTGGAAAAGCGACAAGAGTACGTTTTGAAACAAAAGATGGTAAGAAAGTACGTATCGCAGTAAAATCAGGAAAAGAAATATAATAATAGTTGAAGAAAGGAGGCACTATTTTAGATGGCTCGTTTAGAAGATAAATTTAAATCTGAGATAACAAAAGAATTAATGACAAAATTTGAGTACAGCAGTGTAATGCAAGTACCAAAAATTGAAAAAATCGTAATTAACATGGGTGTAGGTGATGCTGTGCAAAACTCTAAAGCCCTAGACAATGCAGTAGCAGAATTAGCTTTAATTTCTGGTCAAAAACCATTAGTAACAAGAGCTAAAAAATCAATCGCTACTTACAGACTTCGTGAAGGTATGCCTATCGGGGCTAAAGTTACTTTACGTGGAGAAAGAATGTATGAATTCTTCGACAAATTAGTAACTGTAGCACTTCCACGTGTACGTGACTTCCACGGTGTTTCTAAAAAAGCATTCGATGGTCGTGGTAACTACACACTAGGTGTTAAAGAACAATTAATTTTCCCTGAAATTGATTACGATAAAGTAAGTAAAGTACGTGGTATGGACATCGTTATAGTAACAACAGCTAACACAGATGAAGAAGCTCGTGAGTTATTAACACAATGTGGAATGCCATTCGCAAAATAAGAAAGGTGAGGTAAAAGACACATGGCTAAAAAAGCAATGGTAGAGCGTGAATTAAAACGCCAAAAATTAGTTGACAAGTATGCAGCTAAAAGAGCGGAATTAAAAGCTAAAGGTGATTACATCGGACTTAGCAAACTTCCAAAAAACTCAGCTCCAGCTCGTCTACACAATCGTTGTAGCATAACTGGACGTCCTCACGGATACATTGGAAAATTTGGAATCAGCCGTATTAAATTCCGTGAATTAGCTTACAAAGGACAAATTCCTGGAGTTAAAAAAGCAAGTTGGTAATATATTAGTAGAAGAAAGGAGGATTTATCCTAATGACAATGACAGATCCTATCGCAGATATGCTAACACGTATTCGTAATGCTAACATGGTTAAACACGAAACATTAGAATTACCTGCGTCAAATATTAAAAAGCAAATTGCAGAAATCTTAAAACAAGAAGGTTTCATCAATGATGTAGAATACATCGAAGATAACAAACAAGGAAAACTTAAACTTACTCTTAAATACTCAAAAGGTGAAAGAGTAATTAAAGGAATTAAAAGAATTTCAAAACCTGGTTTACGTGTATACGCTAAAGCAGATGAACTGCCAAGAGTATTAAACGGACTAGGAATAGCAATCGTATCAACTTCAAATGGAGTTGTAACTGACAAAGTTGCTCGTAAAAATAACACAGGTGGAGAAGTATTAGCTTACATCTGGTAATATTATAAGGAGGTGCCAATTAAATGTCACGTATAGGTAATAAAGTTATTACAGTACCTGCAGGGGTTGAAGTTAACATCGTTGATAACTTCGCAACAGTTAAAGGACCTAAAGGTGAATTAAAACAACAATTTGATAAAGACATGACTTTCAACATTGAAGGAAGTGAAATCACAGTAGTACGTCCATCTGACTCTAAACGTCACCGTACAGTACACGGAACAACTCGTGCTATCTTAGCTAACATGGTTGAAGGTGTATCTGCTGGATTCAAAAAAGAACTTGAATTAATCGGGGTTGGATACCGTGCTCAAATGCAAGGTAAAAAATTAGTACTAAGTGTTGGATACTCTCACCCAGTTGAATTCGAAGAAATTGATGGAATTAAATTAGGTGTTGAAGGAAACACTAAAGTTAGTATCGAAGGTATTAACAAAGAAGTAGTAGGACAATACGCAGCTAAAGTTCGTGCAGTACGTCCTCCAGAACCTTATAAAGGTAAAGGTATTCGCTACGTTGGTGAATATGTTCGCCGTAAAGAAGGAAAAACTGGTAAATAATAGATAACAGAAAGGAGTGTTTCAAATATGATTACGAAACTTGACAAAAATAAAGTTCGTAAAAAAAGACACGCAAGAGTACGTGTTAAAGTTCAAGGGACTCCAGAAGTTCCACGTTTAAACGTATACCGTTCAAACACAAACATTTACGCACAAATTATTGATGACACTAAAGGTGTTACATTAGCACAAGCTTCTTCATTAAAACTTGAGAACGTTTCTAAATCAAGTGTAGAAGCTGCTAAAGAAGTTGGAAAATTAATCGCAGAAGTAGCTAAAACTAAAGGAATTGAAAAAGTTGTTTTCGACCGTGGAGGATACCTATATCACGGACGTGTTAAAGCATTAGCTGAAGCAGCACGTGAAAACGGACTTGTATTCTAATAAGGAGGGAAATAAGTAGATGCGTCAAGAAGAAATCAAAAAAGAATTTGAAGAACGCGTAGTTGCCATTCGCCGTGTAGCTAAAGTTGTTAAAGGTGGACGTCGTTTCCGTTTCTCTGCTTTAGTAGTAGTTGGTGACAAAAATGGTCGCGTAGGATTTGGTACAGGTAAAGCTCAAGAAGTACCAGATGCAATCAGAAAAGCAGTAGAAGCTGCTAAACATAACTTAATTACTGTACCAGTAGTTAATGGAACAATACCTCACGAAATCATCGGACAATTTGGAGCAGGTTCAGTATTAATTAAACCAGCTGCACCTGGTACAGGGGTTATCGCTGGTGGACCAGTTCGTGCCGTATTAGAATTATCAGGTATTTCAAATATCTTATCAAAATCTCTAGGTTCAAACACACCAGTTAACATGGTTCGTGCTACAATCGAAGGATTAACAAGATTACAAACAGTAGAACACGTAGCAGCTTTACGTGGTAAATCTGTGGAAGAATTATTAGGATAAGAGGAGGGAAAAGAACATGACATTAAAAGTAACCCTAACTCGTAGTACTATTGGTCGTCCAAAGAATCAAAGAAAAGTTGTTGAAGCTCTTGGTCTAAAAAAAATGCACCAAACAGTAGAACACAAAGATAACGCTGCGATTCGTGGAATGATCAACAAAGTTTCACACTTAGTAACAGTAGAAGAAAAATAAGAATTATTAATACAAGGAGGTGCTAGTCTAAATGAAATTACATGAATTACAACCAGTTGAAGGTTCTCGTAAAGAGCGTAACAGAGTAGGTCGTGGGATTGGATCAGGAAATGGTAAAACTTCAGGACGTGGTCAAAAAGGACAAAAAGCACGTAGTGGAGGTGGAGTTCGCCCAGGATTTGAAGGTGGACAAAACCCATTATTCAGACGTATTCCAAAACGTGGATTTAACAATGTAAACAGAAAAGAATTTGCAGTTGTAAATCTTAACGACTTAAACAAATTTGAAGATGGTACTGTAGTATCACCTGCTCTATTATTAGAAACTAAAGTTATTAAAAAAGGACTTTCAGGTGTTAAAGTATTAGCTAACGGTAAATTAGAGAAAAAATTAACTGTACAAGCTCACAAATTTTCATCTTCAGCAAAAGAAGCTATCGAAGCAGCTGGAGGAGTTTGCGAGGTGCTATAATATATGTTTAGTGCATCACTAAATTTATTTAAAGTTAAAGAAACTCGTAATAAAATTTTATTTACCTTATTTGGTATATTCCTATTCCGTATCGGTTCTTATTTACCGATACCCGGAGTAGATGCGGATGTTCTTAAAAGTCAAGATGCATCTGGATTATTCGGAATATTTAATACATTTGCAGGAGGGGCTTTACAACAGTTTTCTGTATTTGCTATGGGGATTATGCCATACATTACAGCATCTATCGTAATTCAACTTATGCAAATGGATGTTATTCCTACATTAACTGAGTGGTCAAAACAAGGTGAAGTAGGTCAAAAGAAAACACAAAAATTAACAAGAGTCTTAGCAATTATCTTAGCATTTATCCAATCGCTTATTATGTCTTATGGATTTAATAATGCATACCATGGATTAATTAAAGATACATCAGTTATAGGATTCATTACAGTAGCTTTAGTATTAACTGCTGGTACAGCATTATTACTATGGCTAGGGGATCAGATATCACAATATGGTGTAGGTAATGGTGTTTCTATCATTATCTTAGCGGGTATTATCGCTCGTTTACCGATGGAATTCATACAAGTTTATGAATCTCAAATTAAAGATGCTGAAAATCTTACATTAGCAATTTTAAAAATTGTTATTGTAGCAATCATTGTTATAGGAATTGTCGCTGCTGTTGTTTATATGCAAGAAGCGATTCGTAAAATTCCTATTCAATACTCTCAAGCGAGAGCAGGTCGTAGAATGTTAGGAGCAAGATCAACTTACTTGCCTCTTAAAGTGAACAGTGCCGGGGTTATCCCAGTAATCTTCGCTATCGCATTCTTACAATTACCTAGAACTATTGCGATATTCGCACCTAATAACGAAAAGTTACAAAAAATTGTATCATATTTCGATTTCAGTCATGTTCTAGGATTAACATTATACGTAGTATTAATTATTGCGTTCTGTTACTTCTATGTAATGGTGCAAGTTAACCCAGAAAAAATGGCTGATAATTTAAGAAAACAAGGAAGTTTTGTTCCAGGGGTTAGACCAGGTAAAAAAACTGAACAATACATTACAGGTATTTTATACAGACTAACGTTTGTAGGTTCAATATTCCTAGCAGCTGTTTCGGTTCTTCCAACAATATTCACAAGCATTGCTAAATTACCAGCATCTGTACAAATTGGTGGTACAAGTTTAATAATTGTTGTCAGTGTAGCACTAGAGACAGTTAAACAACTTAATACTCAATTAACAGAGAAGAACTATAGAAGTTTTATTACAGGACGAAAAGGTGGTAAATAGATTATGATGAATATTATTTTAATGGGATTACCAGGAGCGGGTAAAGGTACTCAAGCAGAACAAATTAAAGCGAATTATCCAATTCCGCATATTTCAACTGGAGATATGTTTAGAGCTGCTATTAAAAATGAGACTCCGCTTGGAAAAGAAGCAAAAAGTTATATTGATAAAGGACAACTTGTTCCTGACAGTGTAACTATAGGATTAGTTGAAGAAAGATTGAATCAAGAAGATGCAAAAGAAGGCTTTTTACTTGACGGTTTTCCAAGAACAGTAGAACAAGCTGAAGCCCTTGATCAAATTTTAGCAAAAACTAATAGAAAAATCGATAAAGTACTAAATATCGATGTAGATCCAGCTATTCTGTTACCTCGTTTAACAGGTAGAAGAATCTGTAAACAATGTGGAAACACTTATCACATGATTTTCAACCCTACAAAAGTAGAAGGTGTTTGTGATAATGATGGTGGTGAACTTTACCAAAGAAGTGATGACAACGAAGAAACAGTTGCTAATCGCTTAGAAGTTAACATTAAACAAACAAAACCTCTTTTAGACTTTTACAGTCAAAAAGAAGGAGTAGTTGAAAATATTAATGGTGACCAAGACATCAAAGTAGTTTTCCAAGACGTACAAAATATATTAGACAAACTGAAATAGTCAGGGAGGAAAAGTATGGCAAAAGATGTCATTGAAGTAGAAGGTTTAGTAGTAGAAAACTTGCCGAATGCAATGTTTAAAGTAGAATTAGAAAATGGTCATATTATTTTAGCTCATGTTTCTGGAAAAATAAGAATGAATTATATAAGAATTTTACCAGGTGATAAAGTTACAGTAGAAATGAGTCCGTATGACCTGACAAAAGGTAGAATAACTTATAGATTCAAGTAAGTTATAAACTCAAGGAGGAAATAACGATGAAAGTAAGACCATCAGTAAAAAAAATCTGTGACAAATGTAAAGTAATTCGTCGTGGTGGTAAAGTATTAGTGATTTGCGAAAACGCAAAACATAAACAAAAACAAGGATAATTAATTAGGAGGTGCAAACTTAATGGCACGTATAGCAGGAGTAGATATTCCACGTGAAAAACGCGTTGTTATATCTCTAACTTATGTATATGGTATAGGTTTAAAAACTTCTCAAAAAATCTTAAAAGAAGCTGGAGTTTCTGAAGATGTGAGAGTTAAAGACTTATCAGAAGATCAATTAGATAAAATTCGTGAAATCGTAGATAACTACAAAACAGAAGGTGACTTACGTCGTGAAGTTTCATTAAACATCAAACGTCTAATGGAAATCGGATGTTACAGAGGAATTCGTCACCGTCGTGGACTTCCAGTAAGAGGGCAAAACACTAAGAACAACTCTCGTACTCGTAAAGGTCCTAAGAAAACAGTTGCGAACAAGAAAAAATAATTAGGATAGGAGGAGAAACACAACTATGGCTCGTAAACAACAATCACGTAAACGTCGTGTGAAAAAAAATATACAAAATGGTGTTGCACACATTCGTTCTACATTCAACAACTCAATCGTAACAATTACAGATGAACATGGTAATGCAGTATCATGGTCAAGTGCAGGAGCACTAGGATTCAAAGGTTCTAGAAAATCTACTCCATTCGCAGCACAAATGGCAAGTGAAGCAGCAGCTAAACAAGCTATGGAACACGGAATGAAATATGTAGATGTAACAGTTAAAGGTCCAGGTGCAGGACGTGAAGCAGCTATTCGTGCATTACAATCTGCTGGATTAGAAGTTACATCAATCAAAGACGTAACTCCAGTTCCTCACAATGGATGTCGCCCACCTAAACGTCGTCGTGTATAATAATAACATAGACAAAATTTAGGAGGTTTAACATAATGTTAGCAATAGAAAAACCAAAAATTCAAATCATTGAAGAATCATCAGATAAAAGATTTGGTCGCTTTGTAGTTGAACCACTTGAACGTGGTTATGGAACTACATTAGGTAATTCATTGAGAAGAATGTTAATCTCATCATTACCAGGAGCAGCAGCAAGAAGCATCGATATTGAAGGAGTTCAACACGAATTCCAAGCAATTAAAGGTGTTGTAGAAGATGTTACTGAAATTATTATGAACGTTAAAAACATCGCGTTTGTAGTTCATTCTGAAGAAGAAAAACAAGTTTCAATCAGTGTTAAAGGTCCTGCAGTTGTTACAGCAGCAGACATCGCTATCGATTCTGATATCGAAGTAGTAAATACTGATCAACACATTGCAACAGTATCTGAAGGTGGACAATTTGAAATGATTATTTACGTTGGAAAAGGACGTGGATTTGTACCAGCTGATGGAAACAAAAAACGTGACTTACCAATCGGAGTTATTCCAATCGATTCAATTTACACACCAGTATCAAAAGTTAACTATACAGTAGAAAAAACTAGGGTAGGACAAAGCACTGACTTTGATAAACTTATCTTAGACGTTACTACTAATGGTTCAATTACAGCTAACGACGCTTTAGCATTAGCATCTAAAATTCTAATCTCGCACTTAGAGTTATTTATGGAAATGTCAGAAGAAGCAAAAGCTGCTGAAATATTGGTAGCTAAAGAAGAAGATAACAAAGTTCAAATGTTAGAAATGACAATTGAAGAATTAGACTTATCAGTACGTAGTTACAACTGCTTAAAACGTGCAGGAATTAACACAGTACAAGAATTAGCTAACAAAACAGAACAAGAAATGATTAAAGTAAGAAACTTAGGTCGTAAATCTCTAGAAGAAGTTAAAATTAAACTTCAAGAGTTAGAACTAGGATTCAAAGAAGAATAATACTAACAAGGAGGCACACTAATGGGTTACAGAAAATTAGGACGTACATCAGCTCACCGTAAAGCGATGTTAAGAAACTTAGTAACTGCTCTACTAGTACACGGTAGAATTGAAACAACTGTTACAAGAGCGAAAGAAGTTCGTTCATTAGCAGAAAAAATGATTACATTAGGTAAAAAAGGTGATCTAGCAGCAAGACGTAATGCAGCTAAATTCATCCAACCTGTTGCAGTAGCAACTGAAGAAGGTAAGAGTCAATTAGCTCTTAAAAAATTATTTGAAGAAGTAGCACCTAAATATGCTGACCGTAACGGTGGATACACTCGTATTTTACGTGTTGGACCACGTAAAGGTGATGGTGCAGAAACAGCTATTATAGAATTAGTTTAATAAAAATTTTTCATACAACAATAACATACTACATACACACACAACTAAACAACACATACAACAAGAATTTAAACTAATTTTTTTGGCAAAAGAGTGCTTGAAATGCGTAGGAAAAGGCTACGTCGTCTAGCTCTAACGTATCCTAGCTTCTCGCTAGGATACCCTTTTGTCCCTTTAAAAATTAAATCTAATTATACTTTAAAAGATTACCAGGCAAGGTAGTCTTTTTTTTGCGTTGTACGTAACGAAGACTTACTTTTAGAGGAACGAAGAGACAAATAAAAGTTTAGTCAAGACTGCGAGGCAGCGTTAAGATTTTTAGAATCTTCGATTCGTAAAAATCATTACGTGCAAAATAGGTAAGGACATACCAAGAAGTGAAATTGATTGAAATACATTTACTGCAAAGTGTGGTATGTTAAAAGAAACTTAGAGGTACGACGTACACTAGAAAGCAAAAGAAAAAGGGGGAAACCCAGAAATTTTTAAACAGAGTATTTGATATGTACCCCTTTTACTGGACAATCCAGTGAAAGGGGTATTTTTTATGCGTTATAGTTATGAATTTAAAGTAAAATGTGTTGAGATGTATGAAAGAGGGGAATATCCAGAAACACCGAATGG
>NZ_JBSMTP010000029.1:0-1685 GCF_053758945.1 Gemella parahaemolysans | reverse complement strand
TATATAAATTATTACAACAACAAGAGAATTCAATCAAAAACAAAATGGATGCCTCCTGTACAATACAGGATAACATCCACTTGCCTAAATTAAATATATATGTGTCCAGAATTTTGGGTACATATCAATTATGAGTTTTAAGCAAGAATTATCAAAAGAAGACGATGTTATAAAAAAATAAGGAAGGTATTGACAAAAATCGGAGAAAATACTTGAGATATTAGTATTCCAGGTATATTAGGTATTTGTTTAGTATTTTTCATTAGAGTATATTTTAAAGATAAAAGAAAATAACTTTAAAATTAAAATTTTTTTAGGATTAGATAACTAGTTAAATAAAAGAGGAGATATGCAGTGAAAAATCAGCATATCTCCTCTTAGTTTATAGATAGATTTATAAACTTTAATGAAAAATAATAAATATCGGATAAAAATGAGGATATTTAATGATTTGAAGATTATAATCTTATTATATGTTAAATTAACAAAAATCATCTTAAAGGTATAGTCAAGTTTTCTTACTCAATTAATAGAAATATTAAATGATACTAGTTATCAATTATGTTTTTAATACTTATATGAATTATAAGTTTTTATTCTCTATAAATTGTATAATATTTAAGCTTTATTCTTATAAATATGAATAGAGTGAGAAACAAAAGAGAATCTATTTAAAGCGTTAGCATTATTAAGTTTTTAGAGTGTTTAAAATAATAGTTAATATCAAAATATTATATCTATTATATAAAAATATTAAAAAAACGTTTATTAAATACCTAGCTATTTTATTGAAAGGGGTATTGTTGTATATTATAATGAACGTGGTCGTTTCTATATAAAATATGAAAATTAGTATAAATTAAAGGAGAAGTAGTATGGATAAAAAGAAATACATTGCGGTATTCGCAGGTTCTTTATTATTATTTAATGGAGTGTTTATTTCGTTAAATGTTCCTAGTATGTCAAGTAATTCTACTGTAATAGCAGCTGAAGCTGAAAATGAAATACCACCTGAAGATGAAGAGATTCCAGATGCTGAACAGTTGGGATATCAAAAACAGCTTAAAAAATTACTAGATGAAGCTGACGAATATATTAATGACAATGATCATGACAGTTTTGATCCATTCTTTGAAGAAGAAGCTGAGACTCTTAGGAATTTAGTGACTTCTATTAAAGATGAATATAAGGCTCAAAAGAATGTATTAATTAATCGTTATAATAAAGTTTTAGAATTTGCTGGAAGATCATCTGAAAAAGTTCCACTAGTAGGAGGTGAAGAAAATAAACCTATCCCTCCAGTAGCGAAAGAAGTAGAAAAAGAATTTACGGAAACTCAACCAATTCCATTTAAAACTGTTAAACAGGACGATGCAACTTTAGACAAAGGTGTAGAAAAAGAAAAAACAGCAGGAGTAGAGGGAGTAAAAACCATTACTTACAAAGCTAAATTCAAAGAAAATAAAGAAGTAGCGAATACTAGAACGAAAGTAAAAGAAGAAGTAACGAAACAACCAGTAAACAAAGTAGTTCTAGTAGGAACAAAACCAGTGGTGACAGAAGTAGAAAAAGAATTTACGGAAACTCAACCAATTCCATTTAAAACTGTTAAACAGGACGATGCAACTTTAGACAAAGGTGTAGAAAAAGAAAAAACAGCAGGAGTAGAGGGAGTAAAAACCATT
>NZ_JBSMTP010000028.1:0-1935 GCF_053758945.1 Gemella parahaemolysans | reverse complement strand
CTGGGTTTACTGCTTTAACTTTATCTTCGATTGCTTTCTTCTCAGCGTCTGTTAATTTAGCTGGATCTTTTACTTCTACCTTAGCTGCTGGTGTGTTTACTGCATTTCCTGCATTTTCTTTACCTGCTTCTTCTGGTGATTTAGTTAAGTCTGCTGCTGGAATTACTACTACATCACCTTCTGGTGTTGTTACTGTTGCATTTCCTTTATCATCTACTACAACTTTAGATCCTGGGTTCACTGACTCAATTGCTTCCTTAACTTTAGCTTTTTCTTCATCTGTTAATTTAGCTGGATCTTTTACTTCTACCTTAGCTGCTGGTGTGTTTACTGCATTTCCTGCATTGTCTTTACCTGCTTCTTCTGGTGATTTAGTTAAGTCTGCTGCTGGAATTACTGCTGTGTTTCCTTCTGGTGTTGTTACTGTTGCGTTTCCTTTATCGTCTACTACTACAGTTGCACCTGGGTTTACTGCTTTAACTTTGTCTTCGATTGCTTTCTTCTCAGCGTCTGTTAATTTAGCTGGGTCTTTAACCTCTGTCTTAGCCGCTGGTTTAACAATATCATTTCCTGCGTTTGGCTTAGCTGCTTCTTCTGGTGATTTAGTTAAGTCTGCCGCTGGAATTACTGCTGTGTTTCCTTCTGGTGTTGTTACTGTTGCATTTCCTTTATCGTCTACTACTACAGTTGCACCTGGGTTTACTGCTTTAACTTTGTCTTCGATTGCTTTCTTCTCTTCTGGAGTTAAGTTAGCTGGATCTTTTACTACAGCTTTATCCGCTGGTTTGTTTACGTTGTTTCCTGCTTCTGGCTTAGCTGCTTCTTCTGGTGATTTAGTTAAGTCTGCTGCTGGAATTACTGCTGTGTTTCCTTCTGGTGTTGTTACTGTTGCATTTCCTTTATCGTCTACTGCTACTGTTGCACCTGGATTTACAGCTTTAACTTTGTCTTCGATCGCTTTCTTCTCTTCTGGAGTTAAGTTAGCTGGATCTTTTACTACAGCTTTGTCTGCTGGTGTATTTACTGTATTTCCTGCTTCTGGCTTAGCTGCTTCTTCTGGTGACTTAGTTAAGTCTGCCGCTGGAATTACTGCTGTTTTCCCTTCTGGTGTTGTTACTGTTGCGTTTCCTTTATCGTCTACTACAACTTTAGCTTCTGGATTTACAGCTTTAACTTTGTCTTCAATTGCTTTCTTCTCAGCGTCTGTTAATTTAGCTGGATCTTTTACCTCTGTCTTAGCCGCTGGTTTAACAATGTCATTTCCTGCGTTTGGCTTAGCTGCTTCTTCTGGTGATTTAGTTAAGTCTGCTGCTGGAATTACTGCTGTGTTTCCTTCTGGTGTTGTTACTGTTGCATTTCCTTTATCGTCTACTACTACAGTTGCACCTGGATTTACAGCTTTAACTTTGTCTTCGATCGCTTTCTTCTCTTCTGGAGTTAAGTTAGCTGGATCTTTTACTACAGCTTTGTCAGCTGGTGTGTTTACTGTATTTCCTGCTTCTGGCTTAGCTGCTTCTTCTGGTGATTTAGTTAAGTCCGCTGCTGGAATTACTGCTGTGTTTCCTTCTGGTGTTGTTACTGTTGCATTTCCTTTATCGTCTACTACTACAGTTGCACCTGGGTTTACAGCTTTAACTTTGTCTTCGATTGCTTTCTTCTCAGCGTCTGTTAATTTAGCTGGGTCTTTAACCTCTGTCTTAGCCGCTGGTTTAACAATATCATTTCCTGCGTTTGGCTTAGCTGCTTCTTCTGGTGATTTAGTTAAGTCTGCTGCTGGAATTACTGCTGTGTTTCCTTCTGGTGTTGTTACTGTTGCATTTCCTTTATCGTCTACTACTACAGTTGCATCTGGGTTTACAGCTTTAACTTTGTCTTCGATCGCTTTCTTCTCTTCTGGAGTTAAGTTAGCTGGATCTTTTACTACAGCTTTATCTG
>NZ_JBSMTP010000027.1:0-3550 GCF_053758945.1 Gemella parahaemolysans | reverse complement strand
CAATTGGAGACAATGGTTCAGGAGAAGTGCCGAATGATAAACTTCCAAAAGGAGATTTACCAGGAAAAGGAACAGTAACAGAACCTAACAAGAAACCATCGAAACCAGTAGATGTAACAACACCAGCACGTAAGACACCGACACTAGATGTTGAACAAGATCCTAAGACAGGTGATGTAACAGTAACACCTAAGAAACCAGATGGAACAACATATCCACCAGGAACTAAGGTAGAAATCCCAGGTAAAGATGGAAACACAATCACAGTAACAATCGGTGAAGATGGTAAAGGTAAAGTACCAAATAGTGAGTTACCAGAAGGTAAAGTTCCAGGTACAGGTAAGATTACAGAACCAGGAAAACCAGAAGTGGAAGTACCAAATGTAGAAACACCAAGTAAGATAATCCCAGGTGCTCCAACAACAGAACAACCAGGTAAGATTGAAATTACACAAAAACCAAATGGAGATGCGATTGTAACACCTAAGAAACCAGATGGAACAACATACCCACCAGGAACTAAGGTAGAAATTCCAGGAGAAGATGGAACAACAATCACAGTAACAATTGGAGATAATGGTTCAGGAGAAGTGCCGAATGATAAACTTCCAAAAGGAGATTTACCAGGAAAAGGAACAGTAACAGAACCTAATAAGAACCCATCGAAACCAGTAGATGTAACAACACCAGCGCGTAAGACACCAACATTAGATGTGGAACAAGATCCTAAGACGGGTGATGTAACGGTAACACCTAAGAAACCAGATGGAACAACATATCCACCAGGAACTAAGGTAGAAATCCCAGGTAAAGATGGAAACACAATCACAGTAACAATCGGTGAAGATGGTAAAGGTAAAGTGCCAAACAGTGAGTTACCAGAAGATAAAGTTCCAGGTACAGGTAAGATTACAGAACCAGGAAAACCAGCAGTGGAAGTACCAAATGTAGAAACACCAGGTAAAGTAACAACAGAGCAACCAGGTAAGATTGAAATTACACGAAAACCAAATGGAGATGCGATTGTAACACCTAAGAAACCAGATGGAACAACATACCCACCAGGAACTAAGGTAGAAATTCCAGGAGAAGATGGAACAACAATCACAGTAACAATTGGAGACAATGGTTCAGGAGAAGTGCCGAATGATAAACTTCCAAAAGGAGATTTACCAGGAAAAGGAACAGTAACAGAACCTAACA
The DNA here is from genome assembly GCF_053758945.1 of Gemella parahaemolysans. Classification (NCBI taxonomy): domain Bacteria; kingdom Bacillati; phylum Bacillota; class Bacilli; order Caryophanales; family Gemellaceae; genus Gemella; species Gemella parahaemolysans. Next base: position 2,347 of record NZ_JBSMTP010000027.1, on the reverse strand, counting down.
AGAAACCATCGAAACCAGTAGATGTAACAACACCAGCGCGTAAGACACCAACATTAGATGTGGAACAAGATCCTAAGACAGGTGATGTAACAGTAACACCTAAGAAACCAGATGGAACAACATACCCACCAGGAACTAAGGTAGAAATTCCAGGTAAAGATGGAAACACAATCACAGTAACAATCGGTGAAGACGGTAAAGGAAAAGTACCGAACAGCGAATTACCAGAAGGTAAAGTACCAGGAACAGGTAAGATTACAGAACCAGGAAAACCAGAAGTGGAAGTACCAAATGTAGAAACACCAAGTAAGATAATTCCAGGTGCTCCAACAACAGAACAACCAGGTAAGATTGAAATCACAAGAAAACCAAATGGAGACGCTGTAGTAACACCGAAGAAACCAGATGGAACAACATACCCACCAGGAACTAAGGTAGAAATTCCAGGTGAAGATGGAAACACAATCACAGTAACAATTGGAGACAATGGTTCAGGAGAAGTACCAAATGATAAACTTCCAAAAGGAGAAGTACCAGGTACAGGAACAGTAACAGAACCTAATAAGAACCCATCAAAACCAGTAGATATAACGACACCAGCACGTAAGACACCAACACTAGATGTTGAACAAGATCCTAAGACAGGTGACGTAACAATAACGCCGAAGAAACCAGATGGAACAACATACCCACCAGGAACTAAGGTAGAAATTCCAGGTAAAGATAAAGATGGTAACCCAACTACAATTACAGTAACAATCGGTGAAGACGGTAAAGGAAAAGTACCAAACAGTGAGTTACCAGAAGGAAAAGTACCAGGAACAGGTAAGATTACAGAACCAGGAAAACCAGCAGTGGAAGTACCAAATGTAGAAACACCAAGTAAGATAATTCCAGGTGCTCCAACAACAGAACAACCAGGTAAGATTGAAATCACAAGAAAACCAAATGGAGATGCGATTGTAACGCCGAAGAAACCAGATGGAACAACATATCCACCAGGAACTAAGGTAGAAATTCCAGGTGAAGATGGAAACACAATCACTGTAACAATTGGAGACAATGGTTCAGGAGAAGTACCAAATGATAAACTTCCAAAAGGAGAAGTACCAGGTACAGGAACAGTAACAGAACCTAACAAGAAACCATCTAAACCAGTAGATGTAACAACACCAGCACGTAAGACACCGACACTAGATGTTGAACAAGATCCTAAGACAGGTGACGTAACAATAACGCCGAAGAAACCAGATGGGTCAACATACCCACCAGGAACTAAGGTAGAAATTCCAGGAAAAGATGGAAACACAATCACAGTAACAATTGGAGAAGACGGTAAAGGAAAAGTACCAAACAGTGAGTTGCCAGAAGATAAAGTACCAGGAACAGGTAAGATTACAGAACCAGGAAAACCAGAAGTGGAAGTACCAAATGTAGAAACACCAGGTAAGGTAACAACAGAACAACCAGGTAAGATTGAAATTACACGTAAACCAAATGGAGATGCGATTGTAACGCCGAAGAAACCAGATGGAACAACATATCCGCCAGGAACTAAGGTAGAAATTCCAGGTGAAGATGGAAACATAATCACTGTAACAATTGGAGACAATGGTTCAGGAGAAGTACCAAATGATAAACTTCCAAAAGGAGAAGTACCAGGTACAGGAACAGTAACAGAACCTAACAAGAAACCATCAAAACCAGTAGATGTAACGACACCAGCACGTAAGACACCAACACTAGATGTTGAACAAGATCCTAAGACAGGTGACGTAACAATAACGCCGAAGAAACCAGATGGGTCAACATACCCACCAGGAACTAAGGTAGAAATTCCAGGAAAAGATGGAAACACAATTACAGTAACAATCGGTGAAGACGGTAAAGGAAAAGTACCGAACAGCGAATTACCAGAAGGTAAAGTACCAGGAACAGGTAAGATTACAGAACCAGGAAAACCAGCTGTAGAAGTTCCAGTAGTAACACCAGGTAAGGTAACACCAAATGTACCAACAAAACCAGCTGAACCAACAAAACGTTTAGCTAACACAGGTACAACTGAAACTAATACTGGATTAGCAGGATTAGGATTAGGAATCCTAGGTGGATTACTTGCAGCAGCAAGACGTCGTAAAAACGACAAAAACTAATTTAAAGTTTATAATAAATCTTTAAGTATAGTCGAAAGCCCTCGATATTTTTCGAGGGCTTTTTTGGTTAAAAGGCTTTAGCCAGTTGAGGAGGCGAAGTCTCCGAAACAAAAAACCACCCGCTATGCGGGTGCGAGATAAAAGTTAAACAATTGAAAAATCATCCTTTCTTGATAAAATAAGAGTAGTTCAAG
>NZ_JBSMTP010000026.1:0-6215 GCF_053758945.1 Gemella parahaemolysans | reverse complement strand
GGTAGCGGGCGTCAAAATACAATAGGGCTTGAACGAATGTGAAAGCCAGCGCCTTGAGGTGCGTGTTAGTAACAAAGGGTTATACCCGAAGAGAAAACCACCCCTTTTCAGGGGTGGTCATTATTTTATATAGTTATATTTGTCAAAAATAATATATAACTAAGGAGAAAAGAATCTTGAAAACTTTTATTTTAAGTTTACAACACGTATTAGCAATGTACGCAGGAGCGGTAATTGTACCGATAATTGTTGCTGGGGGCTTAGGTCTTTCAGCAGAGCAAACAACGTATTTAGTGTCAGTTGATATTTTTATGTGTGGAGTGGCAACTTTCCTACAAGTGTATAAAGGTAAATTCACAGGGATAGGTTTACCTGTAGTTCTTGGATGTACTTTTACAGCAGTTGCTCCGATGATAGCTATAGGAAATAATTCGGGCTTACCAACAATGTATGGAGCAATTTTTGTTTCGGGGTTAGTGGTGGTTTTAATAGCTCCATTTTTTGCTAAGGTGGCTAAGTTATTCCCACCAGTTGTTACTGGTAGTGTTGTAACGATTATAGGTATTACATTAGTACCAGTTGCGATGAACTATATTGCAAGTGGACAAGGAGCAAAAGATTTTGGTGATCCAAAAAATATTTTATTAGCATGTATTACTCTAGCAATTATTTTAGTAATTTATAAATTTACTACTGGATTTATTCAATCAATAGCAATTTTATTAGGTTTAGTGATGGGAACTATTATTGCTAGTTTTATGGGGATGGTGAGTTTAACAGAAGTTTCACAAGCAGGTTGGTTTCAACATCCAACACCATTTAAATTTACAGGTTTTGAATTTAATATGAGTGCAATTTTAACATTCGTTATAGTTGGAATAGTTAGTATGATTGAATCTACGGGTGTATATTATGCCCTAGGAAATATTTGTAATCAAGAAGTTAAAGAACCTGATTTACGAAGAGGATATTTAGCAGAAGGACTAGCGGTTATGATTGGTTCATTATCAAATGCATTCCCATATACTACTTACTCTCAAAACGTAGGTCTGGTTCAAATTTCAGGAGTAAAAAGTAAAAAAGTAATGTATGTAATGGTACTGTTACTTCTAGTTTTCGGCTCAATTCCAAAAATTGGTGCTTTAGCTACAATTGTACCTCAACCAGTACTAGGTGGAGCAATGATTAGTATGTTTGGTATGGTACTAGCATATGGTGTGAAAATGTTAGGAAATACAGATTTTGCTAAACAAGAAAATCTTATGATAATTGCTTGTTCTGTTGGTTTAGGGTTAGGTGTAACAACAGTTCCTACAGCATTTGCTCAATTACCAAGCTTTGTTCGTATGTTTACTGATAGTGGTATTGTATTAGGTACAATTGTGGCTATTGTAATGAATCTAATTTTCAATAGAAAATCAAAACTAAAAACAACTAATTAATAGAGATAAATATCTTTAATTTAAATATTTTTATTAGAAAATAGAATTATAAAGGATGACTCAAGAAGGAAAGATTTTTTTAAATTATGATTTTTGAGCCGTTCTTTTTTATTTATATATGCTTAAAAATCAATGTTTTTTGTGTACAAAATATTGTATATGTAGTATAATTTAATAAAGGTCAATTTTAGTCAATAAAGGAGGTGCCCTTATGAATAATAGTAATATGACGGATATACTTGAACAATATATTAAGAGCTTATTCAATGAAGCTGCAGAAGATCATATAATTATAAAAAGAAGTAATGTCGCACAAAAATTTGACTGTGTACCATCTCAATTAAATTATGTTATAAAAACTAGATTTACACCAGAACATGGATTTATTATTGAAAGTAAACGAGGTGGTGGAGGATTTATTAGAATAACAAAAATAACTCTCCACACAAATAAAGATTACATTGATTATTTAATAGAGACAGTAGATAATGAAACAATTGAAGTAGAAGAAGCTATAAGACTGGCTAAAATTTTACTTGAAAAGAATTATATAGATAAATTTGACTATAATCATTTTATTGATAGTATAGAAGTAATAACATCTGTTCATAATCAATTTTTAGAAAATACTAGTGAAAACAATGTAGAATTAATGATTCAACAAACTAAATCAAATTTAAAAGATTTAACTATAAGATTTTTAACAAATATAAAATATAATAAGAGGGGATAAGGTTATGTACATAAGATTTAATGAAACGGCCCTTATGGTGCTAACTACAGCTAAAGAAGAAGCAAATGATTTTGGTGTAAAAGCAGTAGGAACTGAGCATCTATTATTAGCTATGTTAAGTATGAATAATACACTATCGTGTAAAACACTTAATAAATACGGTGTTTACTATGATGATTTCAGAAAAAATGTAGTGAATTTTTATGAAGAAGAGCTAGAAGGAACTGACTTTTATCGTAATGTTTTAATGAAGATAGACTATACAAATGGTGCGGTAAGAACAATTGAGAAAAGTCAACAGTTTGCTGATGATACCTCAAGCTTTGTTGTGACTAGTGAGCATCTATTATTATCTTTACTTAATGAAAATACAGGGACTGCTGTTCGTTTATTAACAGATAAATTAGGAATAAATGTTGATGCACTTATTACTGAATTATTTGAATTATTAAAACAAAGCCAAAGTTTATTGTCTAAGTTATTTGATGGATTTAAAAAATTAGAGTCTTCAGATGATAGCTCTGCAAAAACTAAAACACTAAATTCTTTGGCTAAGGATTTAACTAAAGATGCTTTTAATAATAAATTAGATCCTGTATTAGCGCGTGATAAAGAAATTACACGTATGATTGAAATTTTAAACAGAAGAACTAAAAATAATCCTGTATTAATAGGAGATCCTGGAGTAGGAAAAACAGCTATAGTTGAAGGTTTAGCTGAAAGAATAGTTTCTCAGAATGTTCCTAGTAATCTTTTAGGAAAGAGAGTAATGGTGCTAGATATGGGAACATTACTTGCTGGAACTAAGTATCGTGGTGAATTTGAAGAAAGATTAAAAAATATTATTACTGAAATTGAAGATGCAGGTAATATAATCTTATTCATAGATGAAATTCATACTATAATTGGTGCAGGAGGAACAGAGGGAAGTGCGGATGCTTCAAATATTCTTAAACCTGCCTTATCACGTGGTTTAATTCAATGCATAGGTGCTACAACTACTGAGGAATATAGAAAATATTTCGAAAAAGATGCGGCGTTAGAGCGTCGTTTCCAGCCAATTAAAGTAGAAGAACCAAGCACTGAGGATTCTATTAGAATTCTTGAAGGTTTACGTCATAAGTATGAAGAACATCATGACGTAGAAATCTTAGATGAAGCTATAGATTCAGCGGTAAAATTAAGTACGACTTATATTACAGATAGATGCTTGCCAGATAAGGCGATTGACCTTATTGATGAGGCGTGTTCTAAAGTTAAATTAAGATATTATAAATCACCTGAAAAACTGAAAGAATATGAAGAAGAGCTAAGTCGATTAAATAAAGAAAAAGATAGGGCAGTAATTAATCAAGAGTTTGAAATAGCGGCGAAAAAACGTGATGAAGTTAATAAAGTTATTAGTAAGATTGAAGAATTCAAAATTTCTTGGCAAGATAGTCTGTCAAAAGATAAAATTAAGATTAATTCTGATCATGTGGCAGAAGTTCTTGCTGCTTGGACTGGTGTTCCAGTAACAAAATTAACGGAAACCGAAAGTGAGCGACTTCTAAAATTAGAAGAAATACTACATAAACGCGTTATCGGTCAAGATGAAGCTGTAGTAAGTTTAGCTAAGGCGGTAAGAAGGGCAAGAAGCGGATTTAAAGCACCTAATAGACCAATTGGTAGCTTTATTTTCTTAGGACCTACAGGCGTAGGGAAAACAGAATTAGCTAAAAGTTTATCTGAGGCACTATTTAGTTCAGAGGATAATATGATTCGTATAGACATGAGTGAATATATGGAGCCACATTCAATTAGTAGATTAGTAGGAGCGCCTCCAGGTTATGTTGGATATGAAGAAGCGGGACAATTATCTGAACAAGTTCGTCAAAAACCATATTCAGTAGTATTATTCGATGAAATTGAAAAAGCTCATCCGTCAATTTTTAACATTTTATTACAAGTTCTAGATGATGGCCGTTTAACTGATGCTTCAGGTCGCGTAGTTGATTTTAAAAATACTATTATCATTATGACTTCAAATGTGGGAGTGAGTGAACTAAACGATCAGAAATTCGTAGGATTTGGCGGAAGTGAATCTATTAAAAATGATTACAAAAATGTTCAAAACACCATGATGGAAGCATTAAAAAAACAATATCGTCCAGAATTCTTAAATAGAATAGATGATATTATTGTCTTCAAGACTCTTGAAAAAGAAGAGTTGGAAAAAATTTCTGAGTTATTAATAGATGGTTTATCTAAGAGATTAGAAGACAGAAACATTACTATTAAACTTACGAAAAAAGCAATGGCTAAAATTGTTGAGGATGGTAGTATAAAAGAGTACGGTGCCCGTCCGTTAAAACGAAGTATTCAAAAAAATATTGAAGATTTACTAAGTGAAGAATTATTAAGAAATCCTGAATTATCTGGAACTATTAATATTGACTACAAAAATGATGATTTTGTTGTAAAGAAGACTAAGAGGTAGTTATGGCAAAGGTAAATGTTAAATACGAATGCAATGCTTGTGGTTACCAAAGTTTGAAATATATGGGAAGGTGTCCAAATTGTAAAAAATGGGCTTCTATGGAAGAAGTAGTAGAGGCCAAAAAAGCTACGAAACATACAGAATTTGAAGTAAAAACAAATGATACAGAACGTGTAGAAGCTGGAAAGCTAAAAGCAGTTTCTACACAGGACGTACCTCGAACTCTTACTGATAGTGGAGAACTAAACAGAGTTCTGGGAGGTGGAGTTGTAGGTGGTTCGTTAGTTCTTCTAGGAGGAGATCCTGGAATTGGGAAATCTACATTACTTCTTCAAATATCAGCATATCTTGCAAAAGAACATGATGTCCTATATGTTACTGGTGAGGAATCTGTTAGGCAGGTAAAAATAAGAGCTGATAGATTAAAAAATGATACTGATGAACTTTTTGTGTATGCCCAAACTGATTTGAATTTAATTTATCAAGTAGTAAAAAAAGTAAAACCGAAGTTTTTAGTTATCGATTCAATTCAAACAATATATAATCCTAATATGGAAAACTCACCTGGAAGTATTACTCAAGTTAGAGAGTGTACTCAACAACTTATGAAGATTGCTAAAAGTTTAAATATAGCTATCTTTATTGTAGGGCATGTTACTAAAGAAGGGACAATTGCGGGACCACGTATGCTTGAACATATGGTTGATACTGTGCTGTATTTTGAAGGGGAAGGTCAGCATAGTTATAGAATTCTTAGAGCAGTGAAAAATCGTTTTGGTTCTACTAATGAAATAGGAATTTTCGAGATGAAACATAGTGGATTAGAAGATTTAGCGAATCCTTCGCAGATGTTTTTGGAAGAGCGCAGTAAAAATTTGGCTGGTGCAACGATAATTAGTACTATGGAAGGAAGTAGACCACTTCTTGTGGAAATACAATCATTAACGACACCGACAGCATTTAATAATCCACGAAGAATTTCTACTGGACTAGAATATAACAAATTAATCTTGTTAATGGCGGTTCTAGAGAAAAAGGCAGGTTATTTACTCCAACAACAAGATGTCTATGTGAAAGTGTCTGGTGGTGTTAAGATTGATGATCCCGCTGTAGACTTAGGTGTAGTTATGGCAGTGGCATCAAGCTTTAAAGACATAGCAGTTGATATGAACGATTGTTTCATTGGTGAGGTTGGATTAACTGGTGAAGTTAGAAGAGTTAGCAGAATTGAACAAAGGATAAATGAGGCTAAAAAACATGGATTTAAACGTGTAATAGTTCCTGTTGGAAATATGAAAAATTCTGATTTTCCAGAAGGAATTGAAATAATACCGGTAAAGGATATACGAGAGTGCTTAGATATAGCATTTGGAAATGTATTCTAGTGTATGCAAAGATGAATAAGAAAATTTATTTTTCCTTATTCATCTTTTAATTTAATGGCTTTAGCCAGTTGAGGAGGCGAAGTCTCCGAAACAAAAAACCACCCGCTATGCGGGTGCGAGATAAAAGTTAAACAATTGAAAAATCATCCTTTCTTGATAAAATAAGAGTAGTTCAA
>NZ_JBSMTP010000025.1:0-6831 GCF_053758945.1 Gemella parahaemolysans | reverse complement strand
CGAAAGTAAAAGAAGAAGTAACAAAACAACCAGTAAACAAAGTAGTCCTAGTAGGAACGAAACCAGTGGTGACAGAAGTAGAAAAAGAATTCACAGAAACAGAAGCTGTACCATTCGAAACTGTTAAAGAAGAAGACGCAACTTTAGATAAAGGCGTAGAGAAAGAAAAAACAGCAGGAGAAGCTGGAGAAAAAACAATAACGTACAAAGCCAAATTTAAAGATGGAAAAGAAGTAGAAAATACTAGAACGAAAGTAAAAGAAGAAGTAACAAAACAACCAGTAAACAAAGTAGTCCTAGTAGGAACGAAACCAGTGGTGACAGAAGTAGAAAAAGAATTCACAGAAACAGAAGCTGTACCATTCGAAACTGTTAAAGAAGAAGACGCAACTTTAGATAAAGGCGTAGAGAAAGAAAAAACAGCAGGAGAAGCTGGAGAAAAAATAATAACGTACAAAGCCAAATTTAAAGATGGAAAAGAAGTAGAAAATACTAGAACGAAAGTAAAAGAAGAAGTAACAAAACAGCCAGTAAACAAAGTAGTTCTAGTAGGAACAAAAGAAAAAACTATTGTTCCAGGGGGAACAGGAGTAACACCGACTCCAACACCAGATTTTAAACCAGTACCAAGGGAGAAATTCAGTGTAACACCTGAAGAAGGAGTACAAAATCTTGTAGAAGAGAAACCAAAATTAGATATCACTACAGAAGAAATTCCATTTTCTGTAGAAAAAAGATACAATAATAAGTTAGAAAAAGGTGTACAAAGAGAAATTGCTTCTGGAGAAAAAGGAAAACGCAAAGTATTTTCTAAAGTAGAAATAATTGATGGGAAAGAAAGAACAACAGTTGTATCTACTGAGATTGAAAAAGAGGCTAAAAATCAAATTTTAGAAATTGGAACGTTAGATCCAAAATCAAATACAACTCGTAATGAAGAAAATTCAAAAGCTAAGGATATCAATAAAGATAGAAAAACTGAAAGTATTAAAGGTAAATTACCATCAACAGGTATTTCACAAATTAATACATTCATTGCAGGTGTATTTGCATTTATAATAGCAGGTGTACTTACAATATTCAAACGAAAAAAAAGATAGAATAGAGGAGTAGGTATGTCAAAGGAAAGGTATATTTTTAAAAGAAAAAATTTAAGAAAACTGTTTAAAGTTTTCTTAGCATTATCTGTAATATTTACGTTGTTTTCCCCGTGGCTAAAGACAACACAACATATAGCACGAGCTGTAAATGACGATTTAATACATAATATTCGATCTTTAGGCGATGATGTTACAGTATCACAAAAAGGGTGTGATATTGTAGTTAAGAAAAAAGATAAAACCCATTGGGCGGTCCCAAGAAAGCCGATAGATCTTGTTATTCTACAAGATGCTAGTGGATCGTTTGAAAATACAATTGGAAATGTTAAAGCCGCTCTTTCGCAATTAACAACTCCAGTAGATGCAATTAATTATGATCCTGATAAACCTCGTTTAGTATTTACAGGTGATCCAGATACTACTGACCGTGTAATGGTAGCGAGTTTCAAAGATTTAGACGGATATAGACTTTATGATAAACAACAGCAACCATCAGCTAGTTCATATGTAGATACTAGTGGAAGAAATTATGACCCAGAAAAGGGAACTTGGTATTATTATTCAGGTAATGATATTTACTGGTGGAATAGCTCTATAAACAACTGGGTAACTAAATATGAAGCTGATACTAATTTTACTGGGGATTATCGAGAAGGTACATGGGATGGAAGTAAGTATACTCTAGAATCTAGTAATTTAACAAATGATAAAACTGCTATCCATAACTTTATTAATTCTATTACAACGAATGGAGGAACTCCAACTGTTCCAGCTATTGAGGATGTAATAAATAAGTATAATAGCGTAAAAGGGAATATGAATAATGATAGAAAAACAGTATTCCTTCTTATTACAGACGGAGTAGCCAATGGTGTTCGTAAAGATGGTAAAGTTGTTATTGAATATTCAGGTAAGAGAAATGATAAATTATTAGAAAAATATGGTATTAATCCACTAGAGTATCAACAAATGGAAGGATCTTCAAATATCCTAGCAAGAGCTGATGAACTTACTAAAGTAGGTGCTAAACTTAAACAAGCCGTAGGAGAAAAAGGTTCTGTTGTAGTAGGTTTCTGGGAAGATTTAAATAAACTAACTACATATGGACAATATTATAATATTTATGATAATGGTTTTAGAGACACTGGAATAAATTTTGGTGATAATAGATCTGTTCGTGAAATATTCTCAACAGCACTTAGAAGTTTAGCTTCTCCTGATAAAGTAATTAACGGGAAAAATGCAACATTCTATGTTAATGAACAAAATGATATTCAAGCATTTTCTAATAAAGTATTAGCTTCTGTAGGTAATGCGTTGATTAAAGAAAATGTACAAGGTGATTTTACAGTCACAGAGGGTTATAGAGTAAAATCAGTGAGTATAAACCATAAGAAAGTAGTTGATAAGGAAAATATTGATAAAGAACATGAAATTCGTGGAACTATAAAACAAGATGGTAATAATGTCACTATTTCAGTACCTGATGCAGCTTTTAATCCAGGAGAAAATAAATTTGATTATGAGTTAGTAAATACTGTAGAACAACCTAACCTGAGTGAAGATGAGGAAGTAGCGCCAGCTGATGATTATACTCCTACAACAGAAGATAAAAAAGTTGGAGAGTTAGTAGGACGTTTCCATGTAGGAAAATACCAAACAGATTTAATTGGCTCAAAAGAAGAACGAACAGTAAAAGTTAATTCATTAAAATATTGTTATCCTAATGTCAAAAAATCAATCACAGACAAAAATGCTGAGAACGATAAAAAAGATATTGAGGACCCCATTTTAACAGGGAAAAAATCTTATGGGGCAGTACTAGATGATGTTCGAGAAGAATTTGATTATACAGTTGATTACAGAATGAATCATATTCCTCTTAACTTTGAAAAAAATGCTATGCTTATAGATCCAATAGATTATCGACTTAATGTAATTGATGCGTATGTAACTGAAACGGGATCAACTCAAAAATTAACAGACTTTACAATCAGGAAAATTAATGAAACAGATTCTGTTACCAAGAAAGAACGAACTGTTGTAGTAGCTGATATTCCTCAAAAACCGGGAACCAAAACAGATAGTGTAGATGAAGGAAACTACGGAGGACATAAGTTTAAAAAATACACATTACATGTGAAAGTTAAAATAAAAGATGAATATCCGTATGAAAAGAGTCAAAAAGACTACATTAAAATTCTTCAAGAAAATGATGGATATGGATTAAGAAACCAAGCTTCTATAAAATGGAATGGAGAAACAAATAATCCAAACGATGACACAGCTCAAGTAAGACGTTCAAATAACGTATTTGTTGTACCACCGGTAAAAACAGATATAGATAAAAAAGTACGTGGTGAAAGAGAAACGGTAGATCAAGGAAGAGAACATTATTACTTACCACAACGTTACGATAAATTTATTTACGATATTAAATCTTCATGGCCAGGACTAATGGATAGTTATTCTATCGAAGATCAACTTGAATCAGAATTAGAAGTCAATAAAGCTGATATTAAGGTAATGGTTAATAATACAGAAATTAAAGAGTTGAAAAATCATATTACTGTAGAAAATAACTTAGTAAAATTATCACTAGAAAAGAGTGATATCACGCCTAAGTTGAATAGAGCTATTCAAAGAGCTAATAAAGATAATAATGGGCCAGCTCAAATTCATATAGAAATTAAAGCAAAAATTAAAGATGGTGCAAATGTAGATAAATTTAAAGATGATAATGGAGTTATTAAGGTGCCTAATAAGGCTACTGTAAAACTAAATAATCAACCAATTCAATCTCAAACAGTTTATGTAACACCAGATGAACCAGCTGTGACGAAAAAAATTAATAACACCTTAGATCATTTAAACATTCCATCATGGGATAAACAAGATAACGCTTATAATTATAATATTAAAACTACATTACCAGGTAATATAAATGATTATAATATATATAGAATTGAAGATGTCTTAGATCAGGATTTAGAATTACAAGAAGGAAAAAATCCAGCCATTAAAGGTGAAGCAGCAGAACATTTTGATGTAAGTTACGATAGTACGACTAGAACAGTGACTGCAAAAGTTAAAGATGGTCATTTCAATCAATTGACAGGTAAGAGTATTATAGAGTTAGAAATTCCAGCAAAAATAAAAGATGGAATTTCTCGCGAAAAAATACCTAATATAGCTAAAGTATTTTACAATACAACAAATGCAACAGGTGAACCTAAAAAATTAGAAACGCCACCTGTAACAGTAACACCACCACCAAGCGCACCAACTAAGAAAATCAATGGAACATTAGATGATTTAGTAATAAACTCAGCAAATGAAAATGCCTATAACTATAATATAAAAAGTAAGTTACCAGGTAATATAGCTGATTATAAACAGTATGGTATTAAAGATAAATTAGATGATAGATTAGAATTACAAGAAGGTAAGCAAGCATCTATAAAAGGTGAAAATGCAAAACATTTTGATGTAATTTATGATAAATCAACTAATACAATAGTAGCAAAAGTAAAAGAAGGTCATTTTGGAAATCTAAAAGGTGTTGCAGAAGTAGAATTAGAAATTCCAGCAAAAATAAAAGATGGAGTAACAGAGAAAAAAATACCTAATGAAGCAACAGTAATTTTCAATCAAACAGATGCTAATGGTGAACCAAAAGAAACACCAAAAACACCACCTGTAACAGTAACGCCACCGCCACCAAGTGAGCCACCAATTACAAAAACAGTAAATGATAAAACTCATGAGGATTTAACATCGTTAACACAAGAATTTGTTTATAAAATTGAAACACAAGTTCCAAAACATGCGACAGCGTTCGAAGTAACAGACACTATAAAAGATGTGTTAGAGTTTAAAGGTGCAGCAGATATAGAAGCAACTGTAGATGGAGAAAAGATTACCGATGTTAAGACTGAAGGGAAAAAACTAACAGTTAAATTATCAGCAGAGCAAGTAAAAAACAAAGCAGGTAAAAATGTAGTAGTTAAATTCACAGCAAAACTGAAAGCTAATATAACAGCAGAAGAATTAAAAGAATTTACAACAGCAGATGTAGTAAAAGTACCGAATACAGCAAAATATAAAATTAATTTAAGTGATGAACCGAAGTTCAATAAAGAATCGGAGCCAGTAACAGTAACGCCACCAAAACCAAATGAACCAGGTATTACTAAAAAAGTAAATAATCAAGATCATGTGAACTTGACTGAGCCAGAAGAAGTGTTTACTTATAAAATTGAAACAACAGTTCCAATGAATGCAACTGAATTTTCTATCACAGATACATTAGTAGATGAATTAGAATTCGGAAATAATGGTACTCCAGTTTCAGCAAAAGTAGAAAATGATTTTATAGAAAATAGTAATATTACTATAAAAGGACAAACATTAACGGTTAAATTATCAGATGAACAAGTTCGAACAAAAGGTGGAAAAGCAGTAGTAGTAGAATTTGTTGCTAAAGTAAAACAAGGAGCTAATATCTCTAAATATACAGAGAAAAAAGTTCCTAATAAGGCAACATATCATATTGATAATAAATTCAATAAAGATTCAAATACAGTAACAGTAACCCCACCACCAAGTAAACCGGAAATTTCTAAAAAAGTTAATGAAGCAAATCATTATGACATACCAAACCGTAATGATGAGTTTACATATACAATAACTACGCAAATGCCTAATAATGCTAACATATTTGAAATTACGGATGAATTAAAAGAAGTATTACAATTTGTAGGAGAAAAAGGTAATGTAGTAGTAAAAATTGATGGTAAAGATGCTGGAAATAAAGCGACTATAAATATAAATGGTCAAAAACTGTTAGTTTCATTTACAGAGGAATCTGTAAAAGGGGATGCAGGAAAAGTAATTGAAGTAACATTCAAAGCTAAGATTAGAGAGGGTGCAAACCTATCTAACTATATAACTGGAGATAAAATACAAGTACCAAACAAAGCTTCATATGATATTAACAATGATCCAAAATATCATAAAGATTCCAATGTAGTACCAGTAACACCACCAACACCAAGCGAACCAGAGATCATAAAAGATGTAAATGGAAAAGCAAGTGAAACACTACAAAATCGAGATGAAGAATTCACATACAACGTAACAACAAAAGTACCAGAAGATGCAACAGCATTCGAAGTACACGATACAATCGAAGGAGTATTAGAATTCTCAGGAGATAAAGGTGGAGCGAAAGCAACACTAAATGGAAAAGACTTAGCCGCTGAAAGAATTACAGTAGATGGACAAACAATCAAAGTAACTCTAACAGAAGACGAAGTAAAAGCCAACGGCGGAAAAGAAGTGAAACTAAGCTTCAAAGCCAAAATAAGAGAAGGAGCAAACCTATCTGGATATGTGAAAGAAGACAAGGTTCAAGTACCAAACAAAGCACAATACAGAGTAGACCTTCCAAACAAACCAGGTGTAACAAAAGACTCAAACGTAGTACCAGTAACACCACCAACACCAGGCGAACCAGAGATCATAAAAGATGTAAATGGAAAAGCAAGTGAAACACTACAAAATCGAAATGAAGAATTCACATACAACGTAACAACAAAAGTACCAGAAGATGCAACAGCATTCGAAGTACACGATACAATCGAAGGAGTATTAGAATTCTCAGGAGATAAAGGTGGAGCGAAAGCAACACTAAATGGAAAAGACTTAGCCGCTGAAAGAATTACAGTAG
>NZ_JBSMTP010000024.1:0-7114 GCF_053758945.1 Gemella parahaemolysans | reverse complement strand
TTACTAATGTTAATGTAGATTTATTTAGTTCTACTCTCTCATCACCACGATCAAAGTTAACTGTAGATTTATCTTCTTCATCTTTCACATCAAACACTACTGGAGATTTTTGAACAGCTCCTTGAATGTCTTTTGTTTCAGATTCTTTCGCTGTTGGTACTACTTCAGTCACTGTCGGTGTGTAGGTTGCTGTTGCTGTTGCTGTAATTGGATTCCCAGATAAATCTTGGCCAAGAGTCGTTGTTAAGGACACAGTTACCGGAGTTGCTGTACCTATGAAAGTATTCAATGGTACAAATGTTACTACCCCCGTTGCATTGTTAATAGTATATGTTCCTTGACCATTAATTGTCACTTCATCTACTAATTCTCCAGAAGTAGGGTTAACCAACTTAGCTGGTGATGTAGCACTTGGTACTACAGGAGAGCCATCCCCAACAGATGTAAAGTTTGGAGTACCAGTTTGAGTAACTCCTTGAATATCTGTTGAAGTTACGTTATGCCCCTCTATACTATCTGTTACAGTGATATGGTAGGTAGTTGAAGCTGTTGAAGAACCTTCTCCATGATCAACACCAGATTCTATACCACCTATTGTAGCCTCAGTTATGTAATTTCCATTACTATCAACAACATCAACTGTCACAGTATAAACACCTACTTCATTTAGAGTATAACCACTAGCAAGATTATAGTTAGACGCATCTTGCTTAGTATCATATACCTTCTTAACCCCTGATGGAGATATCACTGTAATTCTCGTGATGTATGTTGTCTTACCATATTTTGTATCCTCAACATCTGAGATTGTCACTGCAGCTTTTGCTTCATTACGAAGATCAACAGCTGTCCCCTTAGTCGAAGTGTAATCCTGTGAAGTTGCTATTGGTTTTGTATTTACAACAGTTGCAACATCAGTATTGGTTGCGATTGTTCCTTTAATAACACCACCAAATCCTGATTCGGTATGTACTTCCCAAGAATTATTATCCACCTTAGTTGCAGTCACTTTTGTTCCATCAGATGAAGTCCATGTACTCGAATGTTTATCATAGGTAATTGTTACTGACATTCCATTGCCTGCTAAATCAGTATTTTGAGAAACATAGGTAGTCAACGGACGTGTTGGTGTCTCAACGCTTGTCACTTTACCATTTTCATCTAACTGACGAGTATATTCATAGATGTAGAATTTCATACCTCCATCTTGTTGTGCTTCAGTGTATACTTGACGTTTAGTCCAAGTTGTAGTACCATCCGCATTTACTGTCCTAACTTCAGCATACTCAGCAGGAAGTTGCCAATGACCAGTCTCACTATTTAATGTTGCAGTGTGTTTTTGACCATCAGTTCCTGTCAACTCAACTTGTTCACGTAGGAAAGTTCCCTTAACATTTTCAGACGATGCTTCAACAGTAATGTTATCCACACCAGCTTTTGCAGTTGCTCTTGATGTGACAGGAATATTAAAGACTGTATTAGAATCTACAGCACCTAGTTCTTGATTTTCAGTAACTGCTGTATTAGTTGAATCACTAGCTACAAGCCATTTACCATTCACTGCTTTTAGATTTGTTATAGTTCCATCTGGCATCGTTACTTTTGCACTTGTTGCCCCTTTAGATATTTTAACTGGTACTGAAGTTGAGTAAGTTTCAACGTTTTGAACTTCAACCTTTGGTTTCACCACAACTGTAAGAGATGCGTGCGCTTCTTGACCTGATTGATTCCAAACATTTCCATCGGCAAGTTTATCGTAATCTTTGGCAAATGTAGAAACGGTATAAATACCTGCCTCAGTAATTTCTCCACCGATTACTGCATTCCCTATATTTCTACGTTCTGATTGTTGTTCTGACGATGTGCTATCCGTTAGAGTGTAGTTTGTACCAGGAATCAAAACTTTCGAATCGTCTAATTGAGTACCTGTAGTATTATAGCCTGATACTCCTGTTACAGCTTTCGAGTTCGATTTTCTCACTGTAATTTCTTTACCTTCTGCAGTTATATATTTATAATTTCCTTGAGTATTTTTTGGAATTGCACTTGATCCTGATTCATCAAAATATTGAATATTGATGTTTGCATCATCACCAACAGTTCGCTCATAACGCTCAGCATCAGATTTTATTTTTGGAGGTATACTATCTTTCCATCCTACCCATCCTGCACGAAGATTTTGTAGCCTAAATGATACTGAACGTCCATCTTTATTTGTTGCTGTTACATCAAAACGTAAATCATATACCCCATTTTCAATATTAGCAGAAACCACCCCTTGAATAGTGTCTGTCGCCTCATCATATGTTAGACCTGGAACAAGGTTAGTTGGCGTTACAGAAGTAAGACTCCACCCAGCTTGTTTTGCCGCTTCTGTTACTGCAATACGGTCTTTCAGTCCTTTTATATATACTCTATCAATACCTTGTTCATATACATAGCCGTAAATTTCTGTAGCTAGATATTCATAACCACCACCAGCTGAATAAATTGCAGTTGCTGCATTTGAGATCTTTGAACCATCCGCACGAAGTTTATTTCTCCAAAGGGGAGCTTCTTCAGCTAATTTCTTAGCCGCCTCTGGTGTTAAAGGATAGTCAACACGACCTGTATTGTTATGCCCTCTTGTCCCACCTTGTTCAGTATGCATCCCATTTCCTGCATTTGTTTCATCACCATCACGTTGGTTAGAGTATACAACTACTTCTAATCCTGAAGTATCAGTACCTGCACCTTTAGTAAGTGTAATTTCTTGAATTGGAATTGTGTAGGTATCTGTTCCTGTGTGATTTGCCGCATTTATTTCTGAGGCATGCGTAACATTTGTATCTTCTTCAGCATAAAAATCTTGAGCAGATAAAGCAACTGCAAACTTACCATCACGGCCAATTCCTGCATTTTTCAATTCAGTATAAACTGCAAGTATCGATTCGTTCAAACGTTCAAGTTGAGCATCCAGTTGATCTTTTGTTATGTTCTTTTCAGCTAAAAGAGTTTTTATTTCAGTAAGAACAGCTTGATTTTTAGTTATTGCTCTTTCTAGTTTAGTTTTAGCTTCAATGTTTACTTCATTTTTACGAATTGCCTCATTCGCTAATACATTTGTAACTTCTGCTTCTGAAGCTACTTGTATCAACTCTTTTCTAGCTTCAGCTACTTCTTTTTCTTCCTTTATAGCTTGCTCTTCTTTTTCTTTTTTCTCTTCTAATTTTTTCTCAGATGCGTGAGCCTTGGCTTCAGTCACTACTGTGCTTAATGCTTGCACTTTTTGTACTTGTTCATCTACTTCTTCTTTTGTAGCTGTTTTACTTGCTAATACTACTTTAGCTTTTTCTAAAACTTCACGTGCAGTTTCTACTGCTGTTTTATCCGCATCTTGAGCCGATTTTAATTTTTCTTCTAGTACTGCAATACTATCTTTTAGAATATTTTTATTAATTTTTTCTTCTACTTTTGTAGCTACTGCTGAAGCAACACTTTCTTTAGTATTTTCTACTACTGGTTTAGAAGTGGGCTTGGGTAGCTCTGTTGATTTTTGATCAGCATTTGTTGTGTTCTCAGCTATTGTATTATTCGCTACATCCTCACTAGCTTGCGCTACCGCTCCTACACCAAAAAAGATACTTGCACCAATCACCACTGACGCAGCACCAACCTTAAACTTTTTAATAGAATATGACTCTACTTTTGTACCTTGTTTAGTCTCTTTTAAATATCGGTTATTTTTACTTACCATATATTTCCTCCTCATATTTAAGTCTTCCATTAGTAATTATATAATTAGTTAAAAAAATTTTTTATTTAATTTTTTTATTATATTTTAACCTAATTTATTGATGTGATATAATAATTTTATTTTTCTTTTTATTATTTTTAAAATATAATATCTAAGTTTTTATTTTTACATTTTTTTAATAATATTAATATATTTTTTACAGACTCCTTTATAGAACCCTTATAATTACTTTATCAAATTTTAATATAATTGTCCATAAAGAGCACTCATAAATTCCTAAAAAATTTCTAATTTACTCTTAAGATTTATATTTCTCCAATAATTCAGGAATCTTTTACACTTTTATATTCTTTATATACTTATTTTATAACATATTTATAAATTTTTTTCTTTAATTTATAAATGTATAGTTTTTAAAAATTTTATACTTATTATTTAAATATTATATATTTATTTTTTTGTATATATACTCTATAATTCCACTTATTCCTTAAATATACTTAAAATTATATAAGTTATAAATATCTATACTTTATTTTTTTACATTTATATAGATTTATCCTTAATTATAAATATATTTTACTTTTATACCGTGTTAAGAATCATATTATAAAATAACCAGGGCTTTACTTTTTTCAGAATAGTCTGATATAATTATTATATAACAATATAAACTCTTATTTCCCCTTACTTGTTTATGGTATACGGGGACTAATTATGAAAGAGTTTAATATTAAATTTACTGTAAAATTATCCGAAGAAGTGGTTTTATTCATTAGATGCACAAAAGGAAAAAAATTAAACATAAACTTATTCCTTGCCATTCTTTCGATACTAATTCATATTTTTGTAAAGGTATCAATTCATGTCTTTATAGAGATATTTACATAGAGAGTAAATAATTAATAAGGAGGTAAATTAAAATGAAAAAAATATATTATTTAGAAGAAGAGAATTGTGAAAAGTTCTATCAACTTTTAGATAAAAAGAAAGAGCTAATTACAAAAGCTCTGTACAGGGTTCACATACCCCAAAAATTACACCATGAGTTTTATAATTATGGTTTAGAGGGTTTATTAGTAAGCTTTTTAATTCTCAATGATGGTGGTATTACTGAAAAAGATTTCGATCGTTTTGCTTTTACTACAATAAAAAGAAAGTTAATCGATGAAATACGCTTTAGAAATAAAGATAAGAGTGTACCTTTGGATATATTTGATAACAATATTTTGGATTCAAGTGACAATAGTTACGATTATTTATATATACAATTATTTGAATATGTAAATAAAACCCTAGAAAAACAAGAATTACAATATTTCTATGAATTTACAAAAACCTTAAACATAAAACAGACTGCTAAAAGTCTAAATATCTCATTAGCAACCGCATATAGATTGCACAAAC
This sequence comes from Gemella parahaemolysans, assembly GCF_053758945.1. Classification (NCBI taxonomy): domain Bacteria; kingdom Bacillati; phylum Bacillota; class Bacilli; order Caryophanales; family Gemellaceae; genus Gemella; species Gemella parahaemolysans. Next base: position 1,971 of record NZ_JBSMTP010000024.1, on the reverse strand, counting down.
GAGTAAAAGAGGCTTGCGAGAAATTCCTAATGGAATATTAATACAGTATCAATACTCTCTATGTAGGTATCTATAACATTTTTCCACAAAACAATAAATGGGATATAAGCAATGTAAGTCTAGATTAATTAGTAAAAATTTAATTCAAACTCAAACACATCCAGATCTTAAAATATTATTTCAAGTATACATTTCCTTGTGTTGTAGTATTATCTTTCTAATTTATTATGTAAAAAATAATCCAGAACTGGAATTTTGATATTAACATGTATCAAAATTTCTAGTACTGGATTTATTATATAATTTGAAATCCATCTCCTATTTTTCTCCATACCCCGAATTTGACAAAGAGCCTTTTTTTCATGCTCTGGATTTAGTATACAACCATTTTTTTCTATATTCAAAATTTAACAAAAAACTAAAAAAGCCCTCGAAAAATTTTTCGAGGGCTCTTTACTATATTTAAAGTTTTATTATAAACTTTAAACTAGTTTTCATCGTTTTTACGACGTCTTGCTGCTGCAAGTAATCCACCTAGGATTCCTAATCCTAATCCTGCTAATCCAGTATTAGTTTCAGTTGTACCTGTGTTAGCTAGACGTTGTCCTAATTTAGCATTTGTACCTTGTCCGTTTGAACCTTTAGCCATTACTAAATTATTAGCTGGGATTACTACTACTTGTCCATCTGGGTAAACAATTGTTGCTTCTCCATTATCAGCAATTGTAATCTTAGCATCTTTAAGTTTTGGATTTGCTGCGATTAATGCTTGCTTAACAGCTTCTTTTTCTGCATCTGTTAATTTAGCTGCATTTTCCACTCCAACTTTTCCTGGTAATGTTGGAACTTCTTTTTGTCTAAAGATATCTTTAGCTACGATTGTGTAAACTTTACCATCTTTAGTAATTACAGTCGCATTTCCTGCTTTGTCGAAGATAACTTCTACTACATCAGCATTTGCTCCTTTAATCTTAGCTTTTGCAGCTTCTTTTTCTGCATCTGTTAAGTTATTGAAGTCTGCTACTGTTTCTTTTTCGAAGTCAACATTGATGTTTTCACCGTTGTTCTTAGTTGCAACATCTTTAGCATCTTTAACTAATTGAGCTGCTGGAATTGTTGCTGTCTTACCATCTTCAGTTGTTACTGTTGCATTTCCGTTTTCGTCTACTACTACAGTTGCACCTGGATTTACTGCTTTAATTGATTCTTTAACTTTTTCAATTTCGTCAGCTGTTAATTTAGCTTTATCTCCAACTAATACTCTAGTTGCTGGTGTGTTTACTCCATTTTGTTGAGTTGGATCAGTTAATTTATCTTCTGGAACTACTAAATCTAATTCTGGAATTACTAATACTGTTCCATCACCTTTAGTAACTATTACATCACCTTTATCAGTTACTACTACAGTTGATCCTGGGTTTACATCCTCTACTGCTTTCTTAACTTTTGCTTTTTCTTCATCTGTTAATTTAGCTGGATCTTTTACTACTGTCTTAGTTGCTGGTGTGTTTGCTCCATTTCCTGCATTTTCTTTACCTGCATCTGCTGCTGATTTAGTTAAGTCTGCTGCTGGAATTGTTGCTGTTTTTCCTTCTGGTGTCGTTACTGTTGCGTTTCCTTTATCGTCTACTACAACTTTAGATCCTGGGTTTACTGCTTTAACTTTATCTTCGATTGCTTTCTTCTCAGCGTCTGTTAATTTAGCTGGATCTTTTACTTCTACCTTAGCTGCTGGTGTGTTTACTGCATTTCCTGCATTTTCTTTACCTGCATCTGCTGCTGACTTAGTTACGTCTGCTGCTGGAATTGTCGCTGTTGTACCTTCTGGTGTTGTTACTGTTACATTTCCTTTATCGTCTACTACAACTTTAGATCCTGGGTTTACTGCTTTAACTTTATCTTCGATTGCTTTCTTCTCAGCGTCTGTTAATTTAGCTGGATCTTTTACTTCTACCTTAGCTGCTGGTGTGT
>NZ_JBSMTP010000023.1:0-8872 GCF_053758945.1 Gemella parahaemolysans | reverse complement strand
ACTACTCTTATTTTATCAAGAAAGGATGATTTTTCAATTGTTTAACTTTTATCTCGCACCCGCATAGCGGGTGGTTTTTTGTTTCGGAGACTTCGCCTCCTCAACTGGCTAAAGCCATTAAATAAAACTTGCTCAAGAGCTATTTTCTCTTGGGCAAGTTTCTTTATAAATTACTTATATATAACTAACTAAAAAACTTTCGAAATAATTACCTACTTCGAAAGTTTTTAAATTTCTATTCTTCTGAATATTTAGCTTTACGCGCTGCTTTTTCACGAGCTGCTTTATCTAATTCTTTTTTACGTAGACGAATTGACTCTGGAGTTACCTCTAGGTATTCATCATCACTTAAGTACTCTAGACTTTCTTCCAAAGTCATAATACGAGCTTTTTTAAGTGTTACTGTTTGGTCTTTCGTAGAAGAACGTACGTTTGTTTGAGCTTTAGCTTTTGTGATGTTAACTGTTAAGTCATTCTCACGGCTGTTTTCTCCAACAATCATACCACCATATACATCAGTACCCGGTTCAATAAACACTGTACCACGATCTTCTAAACTTGAGATAGAGTATGCTGTAGCTTGACCATTTTCAAGAGCTACTAATACACCATTACGACGTCCACCAACACGTCCTTTTTGCATTGGTTGATAAGAATCAAATGTGTGGTTAATAATTCCATATCCTTTTGTCATAGACATGAATTCTGTAGAGTATCCGATAAGTCCACGCGCTGGAACGTTAAAGATAAGACGAGTTTGTCCATTTCCGTCAGCTTGCATATCTACCATATCTCCTTTACGTTGACCTAATGATTCAATAACAGCACCAACACTTTCATCTGGTACATCAACTTGAACACGTTCAACTGGTTCGCAATCTACACCGTCGATATTACGGATAATTACTTCTGGTTTTGAAACTTGAAGTTCGTAACCTTCACGACGTAGGTTTTCAATAAGAATTGATAAGTGAAGTTCTCCACGTCCACTTACTACCCAAGAATCACTTGTATTTGGTTCTACACGTAATGAAACATCTGTTTCTAATTGTTGCATTAATCTATCTTCTAATTTACGAGCTGTAACAAATTTACCTTCTTTACCAGCAAATGGTGAGTTATTAACTAAGAAAGTCATTTGTAATGTTGGTTCATCAATGTGAAGTATTGGTAATGCTTCTTGGTGATCTGTCGGACAAACTGTTTCCCCAACGTTAATATCATCCATACCACTTACTGCAACGATATCCCCTGCATAAGCTTCTTGAATTTCTTCACGTTTTAATCCAAAGTAACCAAAAATCTTAGTTACACGGAAGTTTTTCACTGATCCATCAAGTTTCATAAGAGAAACTGATTCTCCTACTTTCATACTTCCACGGAATACACGTCCGATACCAATACGTCCAACATAGTCGTTATAGTCTAATAAAGCTACTTGGAATTGAAGTGGTTCATCTCTATTATCTTTTGGCGCTGGAACGTAATCAATTACTGTTTCATATAAACATTGCATGTTTTCTTCTTGCGCACTTGGGTCACTTTCTAAAGAAGCTGTTCCATTAATAGCTGATGCATAAACAACTGGGAATTCAAGTTGTTCATCATTTGCACCTAATTCAATAAATAAATCAATAACTTCATCTACTACTTCTTCTGGACGAGCTGATGGTTTATCAATTTTATTTACTACAACGATTGGTTTTAAATTTTGTTCTAAAGCCTTTTTAAGAACGAAACGTGTTTGTGGCATTGTTCCTTCATAAGCATCTACTACTAGAAGAACACCGTCTACCATTTTCATAATACGCTCAACTTCTCCACCAAAGTCTGCGTGTCCTGGTGTATCTAGAATGTTAATTCTTTTACCTTTATAATCGATTGCTGTATTTTTTGCTAAAATTGTAATACCACGTTCTCTTTCTAAATCATTAGAGTCCATAGCTCTTTCTTCTACATGCTCGTTTGAACGGAAAATTCCTGATTGTTTTAATAACTCATCAACCAATGTAGTTTTACCGTGGTCAACGTGAGCTATGATTGCTATATTTCTAACATCATCTCTTAATTGTACTGACATTTTTATCTCCTTGTTCTTACTTTATAAAATATATATAATTTTCAGTTTATATATTATTTAATCTAACTTATCAATAATACCACTATTTTTCCTTATTGTAAACAAATATACTAGTGAAAACGTCTTATTTTAATTTTTTTATCTTTTTCTCTTTTCACAAAGAAAAGAAGATCGAGTATATCTCGATCTCCCTTAATATTTTTCTTTATTATGGGTGTACTGGAATCATCCATCCAAGTACTCCTGTTGATTGAAGTGCGATAATAGCACACACTACGATTAATAGGATGAAACTGTGTTTAACTGTAAATTTAAGTAAGTCTGACTCTCTACCTACTAGCCCAACCGCCGCAGCTGCTACTGCGATAGATTGTGGAGAAATCATTTTACCTACTACTCCTCCTGATGCGTTAGCTGCTACCGCTAATAATGGATCCATTCCTACTTGGCTAGCTGTAACTTGTTGTAATTTAGCAAATAGTAAGTTAGCTGATGTATCAGAACCAGTGATAAATACTCCAATCCACCCAAGAGCTGGTGATAGGAATTTAAATGCTCCACCTGTTGCTGCCAGCGCGTATCCTAGAGTATTAGACATACCTGATGCATTCATGATGTATGCAAATCCTACTACAAAACAGATTGTTAACAATGCAATTTTAACTTCATTAAATGTTTGAATAAAGGTTGCACCTGCATCTTTCCAACTAATTTTAATAATAAACTTAGAGATTAACGCTGCTACTAAAATCGCTGTACCGATTGATCCTACTAGGTCAAGTTTGAATACTGCTGCAATTTCTTTTCCTGATACTGAACTAATAATATTGTTGTGGATAAATGGTACCTTCGGATTTAAAGCAAGCGTTTTGAAGAATGCTTTAGAAGATTTCATTGTCCAGATGAAAATAATAAGTGTTAATACAACAAATGGTGACCAAGCTACTAAAACTTCTTTTAGTGTATGTTTTGGTGCAGTTTCTACATCTTTATCAACTTCTTTCTCGTCAGCAAATCTCCAAGTATTCTTTGGTTTCCAGAATTGAAGTAAGATAACTATTGACACTAATGAAACTAATGATGAAAGAATGTCAGGTAGTTGTTCTCCCATGAAGTTAGAACTTACAAATTGCGCAATTGCGAATGATCCACCTGATACTAATAATGCAGGCCATACTTCTAATGTTTTCTTGAATCCAGCCATGATTAATACTAAGTAGAAAGGAATGAAGATAGACACTAAAGGTAATTGACGACCAATCATCGCTGCGATTTCCGCTGCTGCGATTGGAGATCCGTTAGCATAAGTTGCTAATCCGTCCATCGCTGTAACCGGTGCTCCTACAGCCCCGAATGCTACCGGCGCAGTATTAGCTATCATACAAACACCTGCTGCATAAAGTGGTTTAAATCCTAAACCTACTAATAGTGACGCTGTGATTGCTACTGGTGCACCAAAACCTGCTGCTCCTTCTAAGAAAGCTCCGAATGAGAAAGCAATGATTAATGCTTGAAGACGACGGTCATCTGTTAATGATGTGATACTGTCTCGAATGATATCGAAGTGACCTGTTTTAACAGTCATTTTGTATAAGAACACTGATGTTAAAATAATCCAACCGATAGGCATTGCACCATAAACCATTCCTTGGAACGTAGAGAATGCTGCAAATTGAAACGGCATTTTAAAGAATACACATGCGATTACAATCGCTACTATCAAAGTTAACAGTCCTGTTAGCCAACCTTTAACTTTAAAACCTGCAAGTGTTACTAAATAAAACACTATCGGAATTAATGCAACAAGTGCAGAAATATATAAATTATCAGCCACTGGCTGTAATAACTGAGTGAATTTTTCCATAAATACACTTCTCCTTTGTATAAATATATTTTGTTTGATTTGTGAAAATCTATTATTATAAATACACTATTATATCTTACCCCGAAAACAAATATTATCATAATTCTTCTTTAAAATTTTATAAGATAAAAGCATTTCCATTTCCATTCAGATATATAACAGTTTTTTATCTGTTCTATTTTTAACCTGTTTACATATAAGAAGATACTAATATTTGATAGTATTTATCTAATGATTTTCTTGTTTACATTAAATATTGTAGCACGCTTTCATTTAAATGTAAAGCGTTTTTTTAGTTATTTTTACAACATTCTTAAAAAAAGCTTTTATACCAATAAAAAAAGTATATATTTTTTTGAAAAATTTTATTCTCTTTTTTTATAACAGTTATATTTTTCACCTTAAAATTATTATTATTAAAAAAATAGAATATAGGCGTCTTACATTATTTTTACCAAAAAAAATATATCATATCGTAGTTAACTATAACTTCGATATGATATCCTAAATTTCCAATATAATAATATGTAGCTTTTTTAATATCTTTGTTTATCTTTTAATACACGATTAATTTCTTTATTTGCTTCTTTTTGTTTCAATACATGGCGCTTATCATAGTTTTTCTTACCTTTCGCTACACCGATTAAGAGCTTTGCATAGCCATTTTTAATATAAAGCTTCAGCGGAACTATACTCATCCCTATTTCGTTTTGTACATTAGTTAATGAAGCAATTTGTTTTTTCTTTAATAATAATTTTCTTACTCTTAATGGTTCATGATTAAATCTATTTCCCTCTTCAAAATGAGAAATATGCATATTATAAACAAACATTTCTCCTCGCCTTGTTTGACAGTATGAATCTTTTAAATTGATTCTCCCTCTTCTAATAGATTTAATTTCTGTACCTGTTAAAACTAATCCCGCTTCATAAGTTTCTTCTATAAAATAATCATGATTAGCTTTTTTATTTTGGGCAATAACTTTTATTTCTTTATCCATAATCTAATCCTCTATTTTTTACTAATTAATGACTTGTGTTTCAATATTTTAAAGTCTATTTCTTGATTTTCTAAATCAACATTTGCTACTTTAACGATTACTTCGTCTCCAAGTCTATAAACTTTTTTCTTTCTACGACCAATTAATAACATATTCTTTTGATCATATGTATAATAATCATCATTCATTGCCTTAATGTGCACTAATCCTTCAATATTACTTCTTTCAAGGGTAATAAACACACCAAAGTTCGTAACACTTGAGACAATACCTCTAAATGTTTGTTCTTGATATTTTAACATATACTCACATTTTTTCATTCTATCGACTTCTCGTTCGCAATCAACCGCTCGTTTTTCATATTCTGAAGAACTTTCGGCTAAATCAGGTAATCTAGTGATGAAATTATCTATAGTTTGATCAGATACATCTCCATTAAATAAGTATGTTCTAATCATTCTATGTACCAATAGATCTGGATAACGTCTGATCGGAGATGTAAAATGCGTATAATATTTCGTAGCAAGTGCAAAGTGTCCTATATTATTTATTGAATATCTAGCTTGATTCATTGTTCTAAGAAGAATTGTTGAGAGCATAGTTTCTACAACTTCTCCTTTAAATTTTCTAAGCATATTTGCTAACATATAAGGTTCAATTTCTTCAATTTTACCTTTTGTTCTATAGCCAAGACTTGCAGCAATATCAAAGAACTGTCTTAATTTTTCCATTTTAGGCTCTTCGTGAATACGATAAATAAATGGAACTTGCATCCAGTAGAAATGCTCTCCAATTACCTCATTAGCACTTAACATGAAATCCTCAATTAATCTTTCCGATACACCTCTTTCACGAAGAACAATATCTAAAACTTCTCCATTTTCATCAACCACTACTTTTGATTCCGGTTTATCAAAATCAATAGCGCCTCTTGTTTCTCTATTAGCTCGAATTTTTGTTGATAATTCTAATGCTGTCTTCAGCATAGGTACATATTCTTTATATTCTTCTATCGTTTCTTTATTATCTGCATAGACTTCATTAACTTTTTTATAAGTCAATCGTCCTTTAGATTTTATTACAGCTGGATATATATCATAACTTTCAGGATATCCTTTAGTATTAAAATCAATATCACAACAAATTGTATAACGTAGTACATGAGGATTTAACGAACAAATATTATTAGATAATTTTCTAGGTAACATCGGTACTACTCTATCAGCTAAATAAACACTACATCCTCTATTTGCAGCCTGTTTATCTAATGGACTATCTTCCGTTACATATCTACTAACATCAGCAATAAATACTTTTAGACGATAACCTTTTTTAGTTTTAACTACCGAAATAGCATCGTCTAAATCTTTAGCATCATCTCCATCAATGGTAACCACCATTTCATTAGTACAATTTCTATACTTATCTTCTAGTTTAATTTCATCACTTATTTTTTCCGTTTGTTCAAGCACATCTTGAGGGAATTCATTTGGAATATTGTGTTTATAGATTACTGAAAGAATATCAACACCGGGATCATCCTTATGACCAATTGATTTTATAATAATTCCTTTATGATCTTCAAAACTAACCTTCGAATAATCTGTAATTTCGACTAATACCTTACTACCATCAACTAAATTAAAGTTTTTAGCATTGGTTATCTTTATATACTTTGAAATATTTTTATCATCACTTTTTACAAAAGAGAAGAACTTAGCATTAGTTAATGTACCTACTGTATATTTAGTATTTCTTTCTAATACTTTTTGTACTATTCCTTCAAGATTACGGTCATCCTTATAAACACTATCTACTTTTACTAATACAACATCACCCGTCATGGAACTTTGTGTGAATCCTTTAGGGATATAAACCTCTATTCCTAAATCTGCAGAATAGACAAAAGCAAAACCTTTTTGATGTAACCTAATGACTCCCTCAATTTCTAATGGTTCTTTCACATAAAGAAACTTCTCGTTAGGTAACTGAGTTATCGTTAATTTTCGCTCTAATTTCCCTACATTTTTTACTAATTCAACAAATTCTTTTGATGATTCAATATTTAATTTTTCTTTTAAATCTTCTATACTTAAAACTTTATCTTCTTTAAATATTTTTTCAATTTTTTCTAACATATAATCCTCCTTAAATTAGATTATAAACATACGATTATTTCTATAAAAATAAACCTAAAATGAAATTACATTTTAGGTTTACTATTTTTAGTCTATAATTTTAACCAAGTAAGACACACTAGTGATATAAAAAATATTAGTCCTAGTACTACTGTAATTCTTTGTAAAACTAATTCAGCACCTCTTACTTTTTGTTTTCCAAACAGTTCTTCTGCTCCACCAGTTAATCCAGATAGACCACCAGATTTACTTTCTTGTAATAATACTACTACAATTAACAGAATACTGCTCACTATTGCCATTGTCATTAAAAAAGTGTGCATACTCTCCTCCTAAAATAATCATTCGTTAATACAATACAACTAATATTAACACATTTTTTCAAAAAAAGCAAATTTATTAAACAATCTTAGTGAAGATAATTCTTCCTGAAGATGTTTGTAATACACTTTGTACTTCTACTTCAACAGTTTTACCTACAGAACGTTTACCATTTTCAACAACAATCATTGTTCCATCTTCAGTATAAGCTACACCTTGATTATTTTCTTTACCTTCTCTCAATACTTGAACTTTTAATCTTTCTCCTGTTGTTAACATTGGTTTAACAGCATTACTTAAATCATTTACATTTAGAACTTTAATCGCCTGTAAAGTAGCAAGTTTATTAAGATTATAATCAGTTGTAATAATAGCACATTTATATTTTAAAGCATAATCTATTAATAAATTATCAACACCTTTATGCTCATTGTATTTATACTTATTATCAATTTCAAGTTCAATTTCTTTCATTTTTTGAAGATGTTCAACACAATCTAAGCCAAGACGACCTTTTGCTCGTTTTAATGGATCTTCAGAATCTGAAATTAACTGTAATTCTTTCAAAACAAACTCTGGAACAATAATCTTACCTTCTAAAAATCCAGTCTTGGCAACATCTTGAATACGCGAATCTATTAATGCACTCGTATCTATGACTTTAGCTAAAACTTTCTTCGTATTAACTTTTTGGTCTCTTTCCTTAGGTTTATTTCCAAATTTAAACGCCGTAAAGATATTTAAAAATTCTCCTTCACGTCGATATCCTAATACTAATCCTAAGTATCCAAATACTATATAGATTACAGCAGAAATAATTCTTCCCATTATTCCTGCACCAGCTATAACATCTACCCCAGATGATAATAAACTCGCTAATAACAATCCAAGAATTAATCCTATAGTTGTAAATACAATTTTCTGTATAGGTGTTTTTGAAAGACGATCTTCTAATTTTTTTAACATTGCTACAAATCTATCTGAGAATAATAAAGACATTAATACAAAAAATACTGTAGTTCCAATGGTAACAATAAGTCTTAACATCGTCTCACTTAATGACGCAAAAATATTATAGTATATTAATGCACTAGTTGAAAGTGTTCCCACTGTTATCCCTAGAAAAAAGGAAATAATAATTAAAACTTTTTTCAACATAAAAATCACTCCTTTTATTATTTAATTTAAAATGTAAAATTACTAATAATACTTTAATAATTTTACATTCATACTACAAGAGACATAAAACATCTCTTCTATATATTCTACTACATTCTACTTAAAATTAACATAACTAAATCTTATAAAATTAAATTTTTCCAAAATATTATTATGAATTTTAAAAATAATGACCACCCCTGAAAAGGGGTGGTTTTCTCTTCGGGTATAACCCTTTGTTACTAACACGCACCTCAAGGCGCTGGCTTTCACATTCGTTCAAGCCCTATTGTATTTTGACGCCCGCTAC
>NZ_JBSMTP010000022.1:0-9866 GCF_053758945.1 Gemella parahaemolysans | reverse complement strand
GTCTGTTTTGATTTCTGGTTTTGATGGTGCTTGTGTATCTTTTGTTGCTTTCGCTGGTGTGCTTGCTTCTGATACATTTCCTGCTGGATCTGTTGCTTTTGCTGTTACGTCTCCTGCTGGAAGTTCTACTGTTGGTGTGATTGTAGCTTTACCTTTTTCGTCTGCTACTCCTTCACCAATCTTGTTACCATCTTTATCAAATAACTCAACTTTAGCTCCTGGCTCTGCTGTTACTTCAACTGGTGTCTTAGTTCCTGCTTTATCTGTTAAGTCTGTTTTGATTTCTGGTTTTGATGGTGCTTGTGTATCTTTTGTTGCTTTCGCTGGTGTGCTTGCTTCTGATACATTTCCTGCTGGATCTGTTGCTTTTGCTGTTACGTCTCCTGCTGGAAGTTCTTTCGTTGGTGTGATTGTAGCTTTTCCGTTTTCGTCTGCTACTCCTTCACCAATCTTGTTACCATCTTTATCGAATAACTCAACTTTAGCTCCTGGCTCTGCTGTTACTTCAACTGGTGTCTTAGTTCCTGCTTTATCTGTTAGATCTGTTTTGATTTCTGGTTTAGCTGGTGCTTTTGTATCTGCTGTTGCTTTTTCTGGTGTGCTTGGTTCTGATACATTTCCTGCTGAATCTGTTGCTTTCGCTGTTACATCTCCTGCTGGAAGTTCTACTGTTGGTGTGATTGTAGCTTTTCCGTTTTCGTCTGCTACTCCTTCACCAATCTTGTTACCATCTTTATCGAATAACTCAACTTTAGCTCCTGGCTCTGCTGTTACTTCAACTGGTGTCTTAGTTCCTGCTTTATCTGTTAAGTCTGTTTTGATTTCTGGTTTAGCTGGTGCTTTTGTATCTGCTGTTGCTTTTTCTGGTGTGCTTGGTTCTGATACATTTCCTGCTGAATCTGTTGCTTTCGCTGTTACATCTCCTGCTGGAAGTTCTACTGTTGGTGTGATTGTAGCTTTTCCGTTTTCGTCTGCTACTCCTTCACCAATCTTGTTACCATCTTTATCAAATAACTCAACTTTAGCTCCTGGCTCTGCTGTTACTTCAACTGGTGTCTTAGTTCCTGCTTTATCTGTTAAGTCTGTTTTGATTTCTGGTTTTGATGGTGCTTGTGTATCTGGTGTTGAACTTGGTTCTGTAACAGTTACCTTAACTGGAACTTCTTCTTTAGATCCATCTGGATATGTTACAACTACTGTCGCATCTTTTTCACCTGGTGTTGCTGTGTCTACTGGATCTTTGAAGGCTACTGTTGTACCCTTAGGAAGATCTTTTACATTTCTAATTGAATCTTCTGCTTTTGGTGTTGTTCCTTTATCTACAGTTTGTGGTTTAGCTGTTGGTTCGTTCTTATCTGCATCTGTTGGTTTTTTAGTTACAAATTCTGATAATGGTTTTTTATCTTGAGAACCATCTTTATATGTTACAACAAGATTTCCATCAGCATCTTTTTCGATTGATTTAATCTTAGCATCTTTATCAGCTACAGCTTGACCTTTTTTGTCTGCAAAGTTAGCGTCATCGTTGTTTTTAGAGTACTCAAGTTGAAGTTTCTCTTTGATTTTGGCTAAGTCAGCATCTGTTACGTTAGCTGGATCTGCTACAACAACTTTTTCAGTTGGAGTTGCAATATCATATTTTTGAGTTTGTCCCTTAAGCATAACACGGAATGCACCTGGATCAGTTGCAGTTGAGCTACCTGTGGCTTTATTCTCAATAAATGCACCATCTTTATCCGTTGCAGTTGCATAACGCCATCCTAAAGCCATACCTTCTGGATTTTCTCCTTTAGTTGCTGCCTCTAGTTTGTCTTTTGTTAAACCATCTGTCGCTGCTGGAGTACCTGAATAAGTAATGACTGCTGGTGCTTCTGCTGTCGCTGGAGTCTCAGCATTGATAACATTTGCTTTAAATCCATATTGTGTATTGATAGTATTTGCTTCACCTGCAACATTGGCAAACGCTCTGTTACCACCTTGTTTTACAGTGGCACTTGCAATTTTTCCGCTATCATCTTTGAATTTGATATCGAATGAGTTTTCTTCTCCAGCATATACATAAACTTCTTTATTAGCTTTATTAGAGTAAGGAATCTCTACTGTTGGAGCTACTGCTGTTGTTTCTTTAGTTACAAATTCTGACAATGGTTTTTTATCTTGAGAACCATCTGTGTATGTTACTACAAGATTTCCTTTATTATCTTTTGTTACTGATTTAATCTTACCATCTTTATCAACTGGAGTATCTTTTGCGATATTCGCATCGTCGTTGTCTTTCTTGTACTCAAGTTGCAGTTTTTCTTTAATTTTAGCCAAATCAGCATCTGTTACATTAGATGAATCTGCTACTGTAACTTTTTCTGTTGGAGTCTTGATATCGTACTTATCTGTTTGAGATTTGACAACGAATTGAACATATCCTGGTTTTTGTTGACGCACTGCATCGTCAGTCGAAGCATTGTAGTCTGCCCCTGTCATAGATTTGGCATCATCACTATCTTTAGCTTCAATGAAACTTGTCCACTGATTTGGAGCTTTAAGTGTCGTAACACCAGTCATCTTGATAGTTGCTGTTCTCTTATCAGCAGATACTGTCCCTTCTCCATTTGTAACAGCACCATTATCAATCTTACCTACTGTAAATCCATACTGTGTAGCATTATCATTTGTAACACCACCTGGTCCACGTAGGTATAAATCTTTAACTGTCGTTTCGTCTTTACCTGTAAATGTTAAATCTGTGTTTTCTCCTGTATAAACGTAGATTTGACGTTTGGCAGCATTTGAGTATGGAATCTCTACTGTTGGAGCTACTACAACAAATTCTGACAATGGTTTTTTATCGATAGAATCATCTGTGTATGTTACTACAAGATTTCCTTTATTATCTTTTGTTACTGATTTAATCTTACCATCTTTATCAACTGGAGTATCTTTTGCGATATTCGCATCGTCGTTGTCTTTCTTGTACTCAAGTTGCAGTTTTTCTTTAATTTTAGCCAAATCAGCATCTGTTACATTAGATGAATCTGCTACTGTAACTTTTTCTGTTGGAGTCTTGATATCGTACTTATCTGTTTGAGATTTGACAACGAATTGAACGTATCCTGGTTTTTGTTGACGCACTGCATCGTCAGTCGAAGCATTGTAGTCTGCCCCTGTCATAGATTTGGCATCATCACTATCTTTAGCTTCAATGAAACTTGTCCACTGATTTGGAGCTTTAAGTGTCGTAACACCAGTCATCTTGATAGTTGCTGTTCTCTTATCAGCAGATACTGTCCCTTCTCCATTTGTAACAGCACCATTATCAATCTTACCTACTGTAAATCCATACTGTGTAGCATTATCATTTGTAACACCACCTGGTCCACGTAGGTATAAATCTTTAACTGTTGTTTCGTCTTTACCTGTAAATGTTAAATCTGTGTTTTCTCCTGTATAAACGTAGATTTGACGTTTGGCAGCGTTTGAGTATGGAATCTCTACTGTTGGAGCTACTACTGGAGCTGCTGGATTTACTAGATATGCTGCTGCAATCTTATCTTTTGATCCATCAGGATAAGTGATAGTAAGATTTCCTTTTTCATCTACACTGTATTGTGATTCTGCTGGAAGACTTGGGTTAGCAGATTTCACTGCTTCGATAATCTTGTTCTTTTCAGTTTCACTAACGCCGTTAGAATTCGCAATATCTACTTTTGTACCTGCAACTGGCCCATATTTCTTAGCGGTCTCAAGAACATTTACTATAAGTTCTCTGTATATCGTTGTTGGTTTATCTCGATTCTTCGCATGGAAAATAACACTTGTACTTCCTGCTGGCTGGTCCATTGCAACAGTACCACTATATTTAGCATCACGTTGTTTAATCGTAGCTCCTTTTGAAGATCCTAGGTACCCCCCTGATGGTACTACGCCTTTTATAGCTGTAGCATTTTTCTCAACCGAAAATTTCTCTAAAGCTGTAGCTTGAGCTACAACATCAACATCAATTTTATCACCAGGATATACTGTAATCTCTGATCTACTTACCAATAGTCTAGTATCATTATTACCAGTCACACCACCATCTTTAACAGTCAACGGTGATGCTGTAACTGTAATCGGTGCACTCTTAGCTGACTCTTTACCACCTGCTGGTGTTGAAGTCGCTGTAATCTTTCCTGCTGGAAGACTGTTTGTAGGGTGAATAGTTGCTACACCTTGGGCATTAGCTACAGCTTCACCGATCACAACACCATCTGTGTTGTAAAGCTTAACAGTTGAACCTGCTGGTGCTTTAACTGTCACATCAGCTGGCGTACTTGCTTTACCTGCCAAATTATTGACAATTTCTGGACCGCTAGTCGCAGCACCTGCCGCTGGATTGTTAGTTGCAGCATCTGCTGCTGGAGTTGCTTCTACAGCATCACTTACTTCTGATGTTTTACCATTTTTGGTAGCTGTCGCTGCTACAATACCAGCCGGAATGTTTACTGTTGGAGTGATTCTTGCCACACCTTGGGCATTCGCAACGGCTGTACCAAGTTTAGTTCCATCTTTGGCGAACAGGGAAACTGTAGACCCCGCTTCTGCTTTCACTTCAACCGGAGTTTTAGTGTTAGCTTTACCTGTTAGACTTGTCGTGATAACTGGCTTAGCTGGTGCTACTGCTTCTTTTTCAACAATTACTTTTACTGGTTTTTCTACCTTCGAACCATCTGAGTATGTTACTACTGCTGTAGCTGTTTTTTCTCCTGGCGTTGCTGTGTTTACTGGTGTCTTGAACTCAGCTTTTGTTCCAGCAGGAAGCTTTTTGAAGTTAGCAATTGAATTTTCTGCTTTTGGTTGTTCACCAACTTTAACCGTTTGAGTTTTTACAGTTGGAGGAGTAACATCAGCTTTTGATAGATTTACAGGGTTCACTGCAATTCTGTGGAAACCATGGTCAACTCCTGCTGTCCCTGTACTTAACATTCCCATCGAAACCTTCATATTTTTCAACTGTTCATTTGTTACTGTATCAGGAACTGTTGTTGTAAACTCCCATACATAACCGTCTCTATAGTTACCACCTGTATTCGCATTATCATAGATAACACGCTTACCTGGCAAAGCATTTGAGTTTACTAAATTTTTTGTATCAGATAGCTCGTCTTTTACCGCATCCTTATAATAGAAACTAGTATTATTATACAGAGTATCTAGTCCCCTAGTATAACTATCCCAATTACCATTTATTTTCAAATTCTCATTTTTATCAAGAGCACGTCCTGCTGCTGTGGCTGGAGTAGGGTTGTCAAAACTTACAGTATCACTAAGACCGCTTCCATCCCCTCCGACTAATTGTCTTTTACCATCTTTAAATTTCCATTCCGCTTTATATTGCAATCGGCGAATATCCGTAGGCATATTCACTTCATTAGGAATCTGAATGTAATTTCGGAACACTTCATTCTGTACTCCATAGTCATTTGCGAAGTTTTGTAAATGGTTATTGAAGAAAACTTGCCAATCTACAGAAGTAATTTTCCCAGTAGCATTTGTATTATAACGAGCTCTATATTTCATCACGGAATTAACTGCAGTTATTGCATTACGAGAATCAGATGAACCTCTTATACCACTAGTAATAACATGGTCTTTTTTTCCATAGTCGGTCCCCGTAGAATCAATATTATAGGCAATTTCCGCCCTAAATGCATTATTCTTATCTAATGCTTTACCGTTACGTGGGTCGTTAGATCCTGTGTTTTCGATTGAGTTAGATTCTGATTTTTTCTCTGTGTTTTCTGCTTTTTTACCTACAGTTGGTTGTCCGTTAGTAGCGTCTACTGCTGGAGCTTCTTTTTTCTCTACAGGTTTAGCTTTTAATTTAGTGTTCGCTGTAGTTACTAATTTGCTGTAAGCTTTTTTTATTTCGTCTTGAGTTGTTGCATTCGCTAATGTAGTTTTTGCAGCTTCTAGGTCTGCTTTTAATAATGCTACAGATTCTTCTGTTTTGTTGTCGTATGTTCCATTAGCTAATTTTGCTTCGATTTCTGCGATGTAGTTTTCTAGTTTAGTTTTGTCTAAAGCTTTAACTTCTTGTGTAGTTTCTCCGCTTAATTTTGCCGCTACTGCACTAGCTACATCTTCTTTAGTAGTTTCTTTTGCTACTGGTTGTGCTGTAGCTACTGGTGCTGCTACAACCCCTTCTGAAGCATTAGGATTTGTTGTGTTGTCAGATATCGTGTTGTTTGATACTTCTTCACTCGCCTGCGCCACTGCTCCAGCACCAAAGAAGATACTTGCACCGATTACTACTGATGCTGTACCTACTTTGAACTTCTTAATAGAGTATGTCTCTACCTTCGTTCCTTCTTTCTTATTTTTTAAATATTGATTATTTTTTCCTATCAACTTTAAAATTCCTCCTCTAAATTGATTTTAAGTTTTACAGATTAATACGAAAAATTGCAGGACAGACCATGCCCTTGTTATTTTTCCAAGAGCATCACCTATCTGCAAGTATTAATTTTCTATCTTATAACGATTATAATATTATAAACTCTATAATAATTCAAGTAAAAAAAGTCGCACAATCCCCCTTATTTCGTAGAAAACATAAACTTTTTCTCATTTGAAATTTCTGATAATATTTTCCAAAATATAATATCACTCAAACTTATTATTTTTTACCAATATTTTATTAAATAAACTTCGTTCTTTTCTCGTAACAGAAACTCTCACACCTACGGTAAAAAAAAAAAAAACGATTACATTCATATTGATATAGATATTTTTTATCTTTTTAACGAATACAACAAGCCTATAACAATCCATTTAAACTATAGTTGAAACAGATTATCATTCTAATATTACTTCTTAAACTATAGTTGAAACAGATTATCATTCTAATATTACTTCATAAATTATTTTTTATTAATAATCAAAATTTAATTCTAAATATTTTTTTGATACATTAATTTTAAATCATTTTTTATCGTTATTTCATCGAGTTATTAATCATCGATTTTTTATATTTTTTGTGTAAATAAAATTTTTTCTCTTTGAGATTTCTTTCTATTATATATAGACTCTTTGAAGTCATCTGTAATACGAAGATATGCATTATGGATTTTTGTTTAAGTAAATGCACCCAACTTACTGGAGCACGGCTTGTAGCTCGATCGATATTAGTAATATCTTTTTCTACCACTTCATTTATCAACTCTTGCATTTCTTCCGCAGATGTTTTGGACAAATTTTGGAGGGCTATTTATTATAAAATTAACAGATAAAAATAAGATAGAAATATATAGACTTAATAAAGAAGAATACTCATACAAAGAACTATCTAAAAAGTTTAAAATAAATCTTAGTAATGTGAAGTATATGGTAAAATTAGCTGATTTACATGGTGAAACAGTACTGATTAAAAAGAAAAGTACTTACTATCCACCGGGATTGAAACTAGATATAATCAATGAAGTTTTAATATTGAGAAATTCTATACACGCTACTTCATTAAAGTATCCATTACCAAATGCTGGTTTACTATGTAATTAGATTTCAAAATTTAAAGAAAACGGGTATAATATACTAGAAAAACCGAACGGAAGAGCTAGTAAGATGAAAAAAATAATAAAAATATTGAAAATAAAGAATTATCAAAAGTTGAGAGAGATTTTGATTTTTCATCGTAATTATATTTTTTTAGAATTTATTTTTCCTAATAATTTAACTTTTAACTATAGTTTTTTTAGCTAATTAACAGTCATGGATTTTCATTTATTATCTTAATACTATTCAATATAAATAACCATAAAATTATAACTTCACCTTAATATATCTATCATAAAAAGAATGGCTAATATATAACCATTCTTTTTAAATATCCTTACTTTAGTTTTGTTTTTTACGTCTAGCTACCTCTGCAGCTACTAACGATATTAATCCTAAAACTTCAAAACCAGTAGTTTTTTCCCCTGTATTAGCTAATTTTCTTACTCCTTGCATCACTACTACATCTTGAAGTTTTGGTTCTGGTTTTGGCTCCGGTTTTGGTTCCGATTTTGGTTCTGGCTTCGGTTCCGGTTTTGGTTCTGGCTTCGGTTCCGGTTTTGGTTCTGGCTTCGGCTCCGGTTTTGGTTCTGGCTTCGGTTCCGGTTTTGGTTCTGGCTTCGGCTCCGGTTTTGGCTCTGGCTTCGGCTCCGGTTTTGGCTCTGGCTTCGGCTCCGGTTTTGGTTCTGGCTTCGGCTCCGGTTTTGGCTCCGGTTTTGGCTTTATAGTATAGTTTACAATAACTTCCTTATCTAGAGATGTTCCTCCTACCTTTTCTTTTTCTACTTTTTCTTTATCTGGTAAATAGTAATTTTCAATTATCGGCGAACTTATTTCTTCCCAGCTTCCTTCTGTCCATTTGCCTTCTGTCACTTCTCCTGTGACTTTATTTACTTTATTTGTTCTTGTTAGTTTTACTTTTTGTACTACTGGCTCTTTTAGGACTTTGTTTGTTTCTTTTTCTAGGTAGTTTATTGTTCTTGTTACTTCTTTTTCTTCTGTAACTTCTTTTGTATCTGCTTCGTAGTATACATCAATCGTTTTGTTTTCTGTTGTTGATGTTACTTCTGTCGCTTCTACTCTTGCTACACTTGGAGCTTTATAGTTTTCTATTGCTTCTGGGGTTACTTCTGACCAGTTACCTTTGCTCCATTCTCCGTATGTAACATCACCTGTGACTTTATTTGTTGTCTTCAGTCTTGTTAACGTCACTGTTTCAACTGTTGGATTTTTCAAGACTTTGTTCGTACCTTTTTCTAGGTAGTTAATCGTTCTTGTCACTGTTTTTTCTTCTGTTCCAGTTTCTGTATCTGCTTCGTAGTATACATCAATTGTTTTGTTTTCTGTTGTTGATGTTACTTCTGCTCTTTCTACTGTTGCTACACTTGGAGCTTTGTATTTTTCTATTGCTTCTGGTGTTACTTCTGACCAGTTACCCTTGCTCCATTCTCCGTATGTAACTTCTTTTGTAACTTTATTTGTTGTCTTCGGTCTTGTTAACGTCACTATTTCAACTGTTGGATTTTTCAAGACTTTGTTCGTACCTTTTTCTAGGTAGTTTATTGTTCTTGTTACTTCTTTTTCTTCTGTAACTTCTTTTGTATCTGCTTCGTAGTATACATCAATTATTTTGTTTTCTGTTGTTGATGTTACTTCTGTCGCTTCTACTCTTGCTACACTTGGAGCTTTGTATTTTGCTATTGCTTCTGGTGTTACTTCTGACCAGCTGCCTTTACTCCATTCTCCGTATGTGACATCACCTGTGACTTTGTTTGTTGTCTTCAGTCTTGTTAACATCACTGTTTCAACTGTTGGATTTTTCAAGATTTTGTTCGTACCTTTTTCTAGGTAGTTAATCGTTCTTGTCACTGTTTTTTCTTCTGTTCCAGTTTCTGTATCTACTTCGTAGTATACATCAATTGTTTTGTTTTCTGTTGTTGATGTTACTTCTGCTCTTTCTACTGTTGCTACACTTGGCGCTTTGTATTTTGCTATTGCTTCTGGGGTTACTTCTGACCAGTTACTTTTGCTCCATTCTCCGTATGTAACATCACCTGTGACTTTGTTTGTTGTTTTTGTTCTTGTTAACATCACTGTTTCAACTGTTGGATTTTTCAAGACTTTATTCGTACCTTTTTCTAGGTAGTTTATTGTTCTTGTTACTTCTTTTTCTTCTGTAACTTCTTTTGTATCTGCTTCGTAGTATACATCAATTATTTTGTTTTCTGTTGTTGATGTTACTTCTGCTCTTTCTACTGTTGCTACACTTGGCGCTTTGTATTTTGCTATTGCTTCTGGTGTTACTTCTGACCAGTTACCTTTACTCCATTCTCCGTATG
>NZ_JBSMTP010000021.1:0-11005 GCF_053758945.1 Gemella parahaemolysans | reverse complement strand
CGGGTAGCGGGCGTTAAAATACAATAGGGCTTGAACGAATGTGAAAGCCAGCGCCTTGAGGTGCGTGTTAGTAATAAAGGGTTATACCCGAAGAGAAAACCACCCCTTTTCAGGGGTGGTCATTATTTTTTAAATTAAATCCTAGAAAATCAGCTGGGGTTGACAAAAAGGTCCCTAAAATTTTGCAAAGTTCAGATGAGAACTCATAGACGCAGTGGTTTATTGATATTTAAATTCGCTTTATAAAAGCTTTTTAGATATCTAATAAACTGTGCGGAGGTGACTCGACAAAATCGATTTCTTTGGAATCACGATTTTTGAGTCACTCTCTATATCATAATGATAGCTGTTATTGATTATTTAAAATATTGTTGACAATAATTTTAGATGGTAGTATACTTAATTTGTAACAAGGACTACAAATGTAGACGAATAAAAATATTTAAAAGATAGGTGTGATTAATATATGGTAAAAAATGAAACATATTTAATTGAAGGGATGAGCTGTGCTTCTTGTGCAGCGCATATTGAAGAGAGTTTAAAACAAGTTGATAATTTATCAGATGTCAATGTAAACTTTGCAACAAGTAAACTTACTCTTTCTAGAGGAGAAGGAATAGATAGAACTGAAGTAGAAAAGATTGTAGAAAAATCGGGGTATAAGCTTACTTATGTTTCTAGTATTGAAGAGAGAACATTTATATTAGAAGGAATGAGCTGTGCAACGTGCGCGAAAAATATAGAAGATACGATTTCATCTTTAGATGGAACAGAAAAAGCCATTGTAAATTTCGCTACTGAGAAGATGGTAGTAAAATTCGATAAAGAAAAATTAAGTGTTGCTGAAATAGAGAGAAAAGTAGAAGAAGCGGGGTATAAAGCTAAATTAGAGATAGATAATTCAGTTGATAATCAAGCTGAAAAAAAACAACAAGAAATTGATGGTATATGGAAAAGGTTTATTTATTCCGCTATATTTGCAGTACCTGTGTTGTATATAGCGATGGCTGAGATGGTAGGATTACCTACGTTGGAAAGTTTAAGTCCAATGGGAAATCCAAAGTTATTTTCAACTGTGCAGTTTATTCTAGTGTTACCTGTTTTGTATTTTGGTAGAAAATTCTTTAGTGTAGGAATTAGAGCTCTTCTTAGAAGAAAACCTAATATGGATTCTCTAGTAGCATTAGGAGCAGGGGCAGCATTTTTATATAGTTTTTATTCAACGATATTAGCATATTTAGGTGATGAACATGCAGCTATGCATTTGTACTATGAATCAGCTGCAGTGATTTTAACGTTGATAACACTAGGTAAATACTTTGAAGGAGTATCTAAAAGTCGTACTACAAATGCTATAAGTAAGTTGGTCGGATTGGTACCAAAAACTGCTAATTTAATTATAGATGGTGAAGAACATGTTGTAGCAGTAGATGAAATATCTACAGGTGATATACTACTTGTTCGTCCTGGTGAAAAAGTTCCTCTTGATGGAGTTGTGATTGAAGGTCGTTCGACTATAGATGAATCGATGCTGACGGGTGAGAGTATCCCTGTAGAAAAAGACATAAATAGTAAAGTTGTTGGAGCTAGTATTAATAAAACAGGTGTCTTTAAAATGAAAGTTACTAAAGTCGGAAAAGACACTACTTTATCACAGATTATTAAACTTGTTGAGGATGCTCAAAATTCTAAAGCACCGATCGCAAAACTTGCAGACAAGATCTCAGGAGTGTTTGTACCTATTGTTATTGGTTTAGCATTAATTGCTGGAATTTTATGGTACTTTGCTGGAGATGCTTCATGGAGTTTCTCTCTAAAAATTATTATCTCAGTTCTTGTTATCGCTTGTCCTTGTGCCTTAGGATTGGCGACGCCTACAGCTATAATGGTAGGTACAGGTAAGGGTGCAGAACACGGTATTTTAATAAAAAGTTCAGAAGCTCTTCAGTTAGCTAAAGAAGTTGATACTGTTGTTTTTGATAAAACTGGAACATTAACAGAAGGTAAAATTTCAGTAACTGATATAATGACATTTAATAATTTATCTGAAGAAGTTCTCTTGCAACTTGCAGCGAGTGTAGAATATCTTTCAGAACACCCATTAGGTCTAGCTATAGTAGATGAAGCTAAAAATAGAAATTTAGAGCTGTTAGAAGTTAAAGATTTTAGTTCACTAACAGGATTAGGTATTTCATCAATGGTTGATGGAAAGTCAGTACTTATCGGTAATGAAAAACTAATGTTGGAAAATAATATTGTTACAAAAGATTCAGTTGAAAAAGCAGAGAAATATGCTTCAGAAGGGAAAACACCATTATTCATAGCTGTAGACTCTGAACTAGCTGGAATTATAGCTGTTGCCGATCAAATAAAAGCAAGTAGTTTAGAAACTGTTGAAAAATTACATAGCTTAGGGTTAGAGGTAGTTATGTTGACTGGTGACAATAAAAAAACTGCTGAGGTAATTGCAGAACAATTATCGATAGACAAAGTTGTTAGTGAAGTTTTACCAGAAGATAAAGCAAATGAAATCAAAAAACTTCAAGCTCAAGGTAAAAAGGTAGCAATGGTTGGTGATGGTATTAATGATGCACCAGCACTAGTACAAGCAGAAGTTGGAATAGCAGTAGGAACAGGAACAGATGTAGCGATCGACGCAGCAGATATAGTGTTAATGAAACCTGACTTAAATTCTGTTGTTAATGCTATAGTTTTAAGTAAAAAAACCATAAGAAATATTAAAGAAAATCTATTCTGGGCATTCTTCTACAATATTATAGGTATTCCTTTTGCGATGGGGGTATTCTACATATTCGGTGGACCATTGTTAAATCCAATGTTAGCAGGGGCCGCAATGAGTTTTAGTTCTATTTCTGTAGTTCTAAATGCTTTAAGATTAAAAAGAGTAAAATTAAATTAATAAAAAGAAAGAAGGATTAATCATGAAAAATAAATATAGTATTGAAGGTGTAAAATGTGGTGGTTGTGTCGCTACTGTTAAGGAAAGATTATCAAAACTAGATAATGTAGACAATGTTAAAGTTAATATCCAAGAAAAAACTATCGAAGTTGAAGGGAATGTTTCGAAAGAAGAACTTCAAGCTGCATTAGTAGATACAAATTTTAAAATAGTTTAATAAAAAATGAAATTGACTTGACAAATTTGATTTTTTTAACATTATAATTTGGAGTCACGCCTAATAAATAAACACCTTAGGATTAGTCTTTAATCTAATTCTAAGGTGTTTTTGTTTTTTATTTATCGTAACCTAGATATCCTATTGCGATAGCTTTAGGTCCTGCATGAGATCCAATCACAGGAGAAACGATTTCTGTTTCAACTTCGATATCGCCAAAAGTTTTCTTGATAGATGCCATTGCTTTTTCTAATAATTCATCTGTTGTATAAAGAACAAATAAACTCTTTGGATTTCTTTCTTTTATTTCTTCACACATTTTTGAAAGAACTTTATTCATTCCTCTATGTTTACCACTTACTGCAAGGAGCCCATCTTTAATAGTGATAATAGGAAGAATATTTAGTAGGTTTGATAGAACGAACTGAGCTTTAGTAAGTCTACCTCCTGCATATAAATATTGCATAGTTTCGACTGTTACAAGAACATTGTGTTGCTGTGAAAGTTCTAAGTATCTATTTTCTATATTTTCGAATGGTAGACTTCCTGTCTCGAATTCTTTAATAATTCTTTCGATAGCTATCCCTACCATTCTTGCTATTTGAAGAGTATCGATTATCTTGATTTCTATACCATCGATAAGTTCTTTAGCTTGAACGAAAGAAGAATATGTTCCGGATAGTTTAGAAGAGACGCTAAAAGCAACGATACGCTCTACTCCTTGTTGTTTTAAATCTTCATAAACGCTTAAAATTTTACCTACTGCAGGTTGGCTTGTGCTAGGTTTTTGTCCGTTGTGTATCCTTTCGTAAAATTCGTCAGGAGTTATAGTTACGTTATCCTCGAAAATCTCATCATCAAGACGAACTTCGACAGGGATAACTATAATTGGATTGTTATTTTCAAAATTTTTATTAATTTGTAATGCTGAATCGCACACAAAAGCTGTTTTCATAATTTTAACCTCATGTTTAATATTATATTCAAAATTATTGTAGCTTTACTACGTTTTTATATAATACACTAAAAATAAAATTTTTTCAAATAAAAAGTGAAATAAAAAGTAAACCATTATTATCGTTTTTAAATTTTAATACGCTTAATATATTTAATTTAAAGGTAATATAGTGTTTTAAGATTCATTAACGTGGATATTGAATATCTACAATTATATTTTTATTATCTTAGAATAACAATACTTGTAAAGAAACATTTTCCTATGAAATACTAAGTATGATATAATAATTTAAAGATTATAAAGTAAAAATTTAGATGAAAAATATAAAAGAAAAAGCGAAGGTTATAAACATGAGTATAAAAGCAGTGTTATTTGATATGGATGGATTAATGGTAGATACCGAAAGTTTGGCAACAGAAGCATTTGTTCATAGTGCGAAAAAGCAAGGATATGAGATGACTAGAGAGGAGACTCTTCTAGTGCTAGGTTTTACTACAAAGAGTATTTATGAATTTTGGGAAAATTATTTTAAGGATTCTGATGTTAGTGGAAAGCAATTAGTTGATGATCATTATAAATATATCAAGGATATATTATTTACGACAGGTCCTAAGAAAATGCCATTTATAGAGGAATTGTTAATATACCTAAAAGATAATAATTATAAAGTTGCGGTAGCTTCATCTTCTAATATGAATCATATAACAAACAATATGGAAAAAACAGGTCTTGTAAAATATATAGATGAGCTTGCTAGTGGGGCAGAGGTGAAAAATGGTAAACCAGAACCAGATGTGTTTTTATTAGCTGCAGAACGTTTAGGTGTAAAACCTGGGGAGTGTATAGTACTGGAAGATTCTAAGGCAGGTGTAATTGCCGGAAGTACTGCGGGTGCTAAAGTTATAATGGTTCCAGATATGTTTGAACCAGATGAAGTTTGTAAAGAAAAAGCTTATAAAATAATCGAGAATCTGGGAGAGGTTATTAAATTATTGGAAAATGATGAGTAAAGAAAATAGAATGATTGGTCTTGTTTTTGATGTAGACGATACTTTATATGAACAGATAGTTCCCTTTGAAAAAGCATATAAGAATCTATTCAATATGGATATTGACATGGAAAAATTTTATCTTTTAAGTAGATATTATAGTGATGTAAAATTTGAAGCTTCTCGAAATGGAGAGATGAATATGGATGAATATCATATTTATAGGATTCAAGAAGCGGCAAAAGATTTGGGTGTATACTTATCTGATGAAGAAGCACTTAATATGCAAAAAGAATATAAAAAGAATCAACAAAAATTGCAAATGTCTAATATAACTATAAGTATTTTAGAATTTGCAAAAGAGAATAATATAAAGCTAGGAATTATTACTAATGGACCAAGTAAACATCAATGGTATAAGGTAAAAGCATTAGGTGTTGAAAGATGGATTAATAAAGATAATATTGTTGTCTCGGGTGATTATGATATAAATAAACCAGATGTTAGAATATTTGAAATTATGCAAGAAAAATTACAGCTTCCTAATGATTCGCTATATTATGTTGGTGATTCGTTAGAGAATGATATAGTAGGCGCGAATAATGCAGGATGGAAAGCGATTTGGATAAATCGTTATAAGAAAAAATTACCGGAGAATGTAGATACATATAAAATAGCGGAAAATAACGATGAATTGTTTGAAATTATTAAAAAAATTTTTGAAAAATAAAATAAAATTGTTTTAGTAAGTTAATTTTTATGGTAAAATTAGTTATATTGATTTTATTAGAAGTTTACTAGAATAAAGTTGAACTAGTACTTTGTCTAAGGAGGAAAAGATATGAAATTAGTATTTTTTAATTTAAGAGAAGATGAAAAAAGTGCATTAGAAAATTGGAGAAATGCTCATCCTGAGGTTGAAATTGATGTTTATACGGAAGAACTTACATCAGATAACAAACATTTATTAGAAGGTAAGGAAGGTGTAGTCTTAGCTCAAAACAAACCTTTTACACGTGATGTATATGAATATGCTAAAGAACAAGGAGTTAAAGTTTTTGCGACTCGTTCAGCTGGATTTGATATTTATGATTTAGAATTAATGTCTGAGCTTGGAATTAAAATGACGAATGTACCGTCATATTCGCCGAATGCTATTGCTGAGCATGTTCTAACTTCTGCATTACGTATTAGTAGAAATACAAATAAAATTCAATGTAATATAGAAAAGCATAATTTTTCTTGGAATCCAGGGATATTATCACGTGAACTTAGAACTTTAACAGTAGGTGTTATAGGTACTGGAAGAATCGGTACTCAAGCTGCTCGATTATTCAATGCATTAGGGTCTAAAGTTTTAGGTTATGATGTTTATCAAAATGAAGCGGCAAAAGAAGTTTTAACTTATGTTGAAAATCTAGATGATTTAATAGTGAATTCTGATATTATTACTATTCATATGCCGGCTATTAAAGAATATAACCACATGGTAAATGATGAATTTATTTCTAAGATGAAAGATAATTCAATCTTGCTAAATGCGGCTCGTGGTATGTTAGTTGATACAAAGGCCGTGTTACGTGCTTTAGATAGTGGAAAACTTCTTGGGGCAGGATTAGATGTTTATGAAAATGAAAGTAAGTATGTTCCTAAAAACTTCGAAGGAAAAGAGTTTGATGATGAATTACTACAAACGCTAATAGATCGTGATGATGTAATCTACACACCTCATACAGCATTCTACACAGAGACTGCAATTCAAAATCTTGTAGAAGGCGGACTAGAATCAGCTGTAGAAGTAGTTACAACTGGAATATCTGCGAATGTTGTGAATAAATAAAGAAAAAACTTAATAGAAAATATAGAAAGTTAGTTTTGTAATGTATAATTTCTTTGATGAGAGAAAAATGTTTCTTGAATATTAAAGTAAGTTATATTATAGAACTAATTTTTTATTTATTTTCTATGAAAGATAAGAAAATTCCTCAAGGTGAAATTATGTAAACTGCAGTAAAAGTAATGAAAAGATTTTTAAAAATGATGATATATTATATATTATATTCTAATCTAATATTTAGTGATTTAATAATTATAATATTTTTTATTAATGTGTCAAATGTATGCGTAATATTATCTAAACTTATTAAATTTTATTATTATTTACGCATCTGTTTTTACTTAAAATTTACTTTAAAATAATATGAAAGTATTGAATCTCTAAAGGATTAGAGATATAATATATATTAATAATATCGTAAATACTAGATTGCAAAAAAGGAGAAAATAAATGTTATTTAATCGACAAGGGCTCCAACAAAAAAATTGGCGCATGGTTAAAAAGGGAAAACACATTCTTTTTGGTTGTTCACTATTTTTTGTTGTTGGTGGGATGAGTATTAGTGGCTCGCAAGTAACATATGCAGGTGATGTTAATGGTTCAGAAATAGTAGTTAAACAAGAAAAAAACAGTAATATAGGTGAAGAAAATCCACATACCGTGATGCCAACGTTAGAAAAGGAGAAGCAAACACAAAACCCTAGTAATAAGATGGTAGAGAAGATAACTACAAATGAGATAGTTGGATCACCTATTGATAAGAAAGAAGTTAATAAAAAAGAGTTAAAAGATCTGGTTGATAAGATTAAGAAAACTGATATCAGTAAAAAAACTGAAAAATCAGCAGAAAAGCTTAATCTTATTTTGTCACGCGCAGAAAAAGCTTTAGAGAATAAAGAAATAACTCAAGAAGAAATCGATAAAGAAGTAAAAGCTCTTAAAGAAGCTTTTGATAAATTAGAGGATAAACCTAAGGAAGATAAAAAATCAGAAGATACAGAAAAAGCTGAATTTAAAGAAGAGAAATCAAACGTTGAGAAGAATATTAAAGAAAAACAACAAGAAAATAGTACAGAAGATGTTGCAAGGAAACACAACGAAAAAATAACAAAAGTAACAACAACTGTAAATGAGATTCATAGCATAGCTAATCAAATAAATTATGAGTTCAGTGATGCTGAAAAAGAATTAGTTGAAACAGCAGATAAACTTCCAACAACTAATAATAGCGAAGAAAGTATTCAGAAATTATTAAACGAAGTAATTTATCTTCGAAATAAAGTAGCTAACCGAATGACACGAGAACATTCTGGGAAACGTGATGCTAGAAATGGGAAGATGATTGAAAACGGTGGAGAAAGCACGTTTAGAGGGATTAGATTTACACCATTAGAGAATGTACAAAATGGTAAAGTTGTTAGTAATGCGGATACTAATTTGACATATTTTAATTCTGATAATTTTTGGGTTAAGATACAAGTTAAGGGAGAAAAATTTAGACATGATAGTGCTAATACGTTCTATCTAGTAAAAAAAGTAACTCTTTCAGGAAAACCATTCAAAGATTTGTCTATAATTGTATCATCAGGTAGAGGAGATCTCCAAGCAGCTACAACAATTGACAATATCAATAATCCAAATGTTCAAGCAGGTATTCTTGGGAATATAGGATCGAATGGAATTATAAAACCTGGCAATTATCAAGTTATTTTAACTGTTAACGATACTGTCTCTCCTGCTAATAATTACAATATTATTTATAATATTACAATAAAACCTCAAAGTGAACGTAATACTGTGAGAGATTTAACTCTAACATACGTAGATGATGTTCGTCACTTAACAGAAGCTGAAAGAACAGCTTTAATTGAGAAGTTTAAAGCAGAACATCCAGATGTTGTTAATCGAGCTCACCATATCGATTTTGAACGTGCCGAAGTTTCTGAAGATGGAACAACAATGACAATCCACTTTAAAGATGGATTTAATCCTAAAACTATCCAAACAAATGCGACAAATGATGTGGAAGCAAAACATTCAAGTTTAACAGCTTATTTTGGTGACTCTAAAGAATTATATACAAATCCGAGAGAATTAGTACGTTCTAAAACAGGAAATGAAGTACCGACAACAGCTCAAGTAACTTATAAAACACCATTTAATTTGCAACAAGTTGGGACAAGAAACGTTGTAGTAACAACAACTTATGAAAATGGAGTAACAAAAGATGTAACAACTCCTTATACAGTTTTAGATTTTATAGGAAAACAAGATAAAAAAATTAACCAGAATCAATCTGGTCAACTAGGAGACGCAAGAAATTATATTACTGTTTCGGATAATTCAGCACTTCCAGGTGAGTTGACTGTTCGTTGGAAAGGTGGTTCATCGACTGTAGATACTTCCGCCGCAGGAGTACAACATAAAGAAATTGAAATTCTTCGCGGTAATCATTTGATGAAAACTGTAACTATACCAGTAGAAATAGTGGACAATATTAATCCAACTATTACAGCACCAGATTCAGTATTATTAACAAGATTAGAAGGATTGCCAAGTGTGATAAATATTTCTGCGCAGGATAATAATAAAGGAGTAGGGCTTAAGGATGGAAATGCTGTTACTGTTGAAAATCTTCCTGCACCATTAATGTATAATGCAGCAAAATCTAAAATTGAAATAAATGGCGTTATTCCGAACAACTTCCAACTTGGTAAATCAAGTATTCAAGTGACTGTTAAGGCAGTCGATAAAAAAGGGAATACTGCGACTAAAAATATTACTTTTAATATTCAATCTCAAACACAAAAATATACAGCAGTTGCTAATCCTTCAATACAAGAAGCGAGTTATGGGGGAACGCCTGATGCAGGAACAAGTATTCAAAAAAATGGGTTACCAACAGAAACAAGATATAGTTGGGCAACAAAGCCTAGTACGACAACAGGTCCTGGGGATAAAGTAGGTGTAGTAACGGTAACCTATCCGGATGGTTCAACAGATACTGTAACTGTGACTGTAAAAGTGCGCAAATTAAGTGATGAACATGAACCGATTGCTACTAAAATAGTTAAGAATCAGAATGATACAGTATCAAATAATGATTTGAAAGCATCGATAACAATCAATAATAATGGTAATAGTAAGGTGAAATCAGTTACTCCTGTTGGAAATATCAGTACGACGAATGCAGGAGCACAAACTATAAATGCGACTGTAACATATCTTGATGATACGACAGACTCTGTATCAATTCCACTTGAAGTAAAAGACGTTACAGCTCCAACGATTCAAACGCCAATAGACAGACAAAATTGGGATTTAATTGCATTGGATAGAACATTGCCTTCAATAACAGTAACATCTGTGGATAATAACGGAGGAACTGGTGTTAAATCAACAACGGTAACAGGGTTACCAGATTTCTTAGTATATGACAATGCAACTAAGACAATTAAATTTAAAAATGGAGTTCAAGAGGTATCAAAACTACCTGCAGGAGAAGATAGTAAGACATATGATGTTAATATCCAGGTAACGGATAATTCGAATAATTCTAGTCAAAGACGAGTGACAATTACTGTCAAATCAATGACTACGAAATATACTGCAATACCAGATTCACAGAAACAAACAGTAAGTTATGGGGAAATGCCAGATGCTGGAACAAGTATTAATAAACGTGGACTACCTATAGGTACAACATATACATGGGCAACTCCACCAAGTACGGTAACAGGTCCTGGAGAAAAAGCAGGAGTAGTAACTGTAACGTATCCAGATGGTTCAAAAGACACTGTTGATGTTACGGTGGTTGTTCGTAAGTTAAGTGATGAGTACAATGTTGCAGGTACACAAATCGAAGTAAATCAAAACGATCCAGTAACAAACGATGACTTAAAAGCTAAAGTAACAGCGACATCAAAAGAAGGAAACGTTAATGGAACTGATAAGATCGCAAAAGTAGAACCAAAAGCACAAATAAGTACAGTTGCATATGGTGAAACAAATATCGAAGCGACAGTAACATTTAAAGATGGAACAACTAAAGAAGTAACAATTCCATTAAAAGTTAAAGATGTAA
>NZ_JBSMTP010000020.1:0-11494 GCF_053758945.1 Gemella parahaemolysans | reverse complement strand
AAGCAACTGAAGGAACAGATGCAGTAGCAGCAGTAAACCCAGTAGGAAAAGACAAAGCAAAAGCAGCAGTAGATGCAGCATTAGCAGAAAAAGAAAAAGCAATCGAAGCTAACGACAAACTTTCAGACGCAGAAAAAGCAGCAGCGAAAGAAGAAGCTAAGAAAGCAGCAGACGAAGCTAAGAAAGCAATCGAAGCAGCGAAAGATCAAGCTGGAGTAGACGCAAAAGCAACTGAAGGAACAGATGCAGTAGAAGCAGTAAACCCAGTAGGAAAAGAAAAAGCGAAAGCAGCAGTAGATGCAGCATTAGCAGAAAAAGAAAAAGCAATCGACGCTAACGACAAACTTTCAGATGCAGAAAAAACAGCAGCGAAAGAAGAAGCTAAGAAAGCAGCAGACGAAGCTAAGAAAGCAATCGAAGCAGCAACAGACCAAGCTGGAGTAGACGCAAAAGCAACTGAAGGAACAGATGCAGTAGAAGCAGTAAACCCAGTAGGAAAAGAAAAAGCGAAAGCAGCAGTAGATGCAGCATTAGCAGAAAAAGAAAAAGCAATCGACGCTAACGACAAACTTTCAGACGCAGAAAAAACAGCAGCGAAAGAAGAAGCTAAGAAAGCAGCAGACGAAGCTAAGAAAGCAATCGAAGCAGCGAAAGATCAAGCTGGAGTAGACGCAAAAGCAACTGAAGGAACAGATGCAGTAGAAGCAGTAAACCCAGTAGGAAAAGACAAAGCGAAAGCAGCAGTAGATGCAGCATTAGCAGAAAAAGAAAAAGCAATCGAAGCTAACGACAAACTTTCAGATGCAGAAAAAGCAGCAGCGAAAGAAGAAGCTAAGAAAGCAGCAGACGAAGCTAAGAAAGCAATCGAAGCAGCAGCTGACCAAGCTGAAGTAGATGCAAAAGAGGCTGAAGGAAAAGCAGAAATCGCTAAAGTATTACCAACGGCAGCGACAGAAGCAGAAAAAGCAGCAGCTAAAGCGGAAATCGAAAAAGCGGCAAAAGCAAAAGAAGAAGCAATTGACGCTAACGACAAACTTTCAGAAGCAGAAAAAGCAGCAGCAAAAGCGAAAGTAGCAGAAGAAGCTAAGAAAGCAATCGAAGCAATCGAAAAAGCTACAACAGAAGCAGAAGTTGAGTTAGCAAAAGAAGCAGGAAAAGCAGAAATCGCTAAAGTATTACCAACAGCAGCGATAGAAGTAGAAAAAGCAGCAGCGAAAGCGGAAATCGAAAAAGCGGCAAAAGCAAAAGAAGAAGCAATTGACGCTAACGATAAACTTACAGAAGCAGAAAAAGCAGCGGCAAAAGCGAAAGTAGCAGAAGAAGCTAAGAAAGCAATCGAAGCAATCGAAAAAGCTACAACAGAAGCAGAAGTCGTGTTAGCAAAAGAAGCAGGGAAAGCAGAAATCGCTAAAGTATTACCAACACCAGCGACAGAAGTAGAAAAAGCAGCAGCGAAAGCGGAAATCGAAAAAGCGGCAAAAGCAAAAGAAGAAGCAATTGACGCTAACGACAAACTTACAGAAGCAGAAAAAGCAGCGGCTAAAGCGAAAGTAGCAGAAGAAGCTAAGAAAGCAATCGAAGCAATCGAAAAAGCTGCAACAGAAGCAGAAGTTGAGTTAGCAAAAGAAGCAGGGAAAGCAGAAATCGCTAAAGTAACACCAGCGACAACAGATTATAAAGCTAAAGCCAAAGCGGAAGTAGAAGCTGAATTAGCGAAAAAATTAGCTGAACTTGAAAATGCTACTGACTTAACAGAAGCAGAAAAAGTAGCAGCCAAAGCGAAAGTAGCAGAAGAAGCTAAGAAAACAATTGAAGCAATTGAAAAAGCTACAACAGAAGCAGATGTGGACCAAGCAATTCGTAACTTTGTTTACCGTATTTCATCAGTTGTTCTTGAGAAAGAAGAATACGATTTATCAAAACTGTTTGTAAATGGTTCTGTAACTGTTAAGCAAGGTGAATCTTTAACAGATAAAGATATTTTATCGAAATTAGACTTACCAGAAGGTGTACAAGTAGTTAAAGTTGAAAAACCTACAACAACAGCTTTAGGTACATTAACAGCTAAAGTAACACTTAAATTAGCTGATGGTACTGAAGTAATCATCACAGTACCAGTATCAGTTGTAGAAGTTGCTAAGTCAGGTACAACTGAAAAATCTTCTAATAGTGTTAGCAAAAAACAATTACCAAATACAGGTACAACTGAAACTAACACAGGATTAGCAGGGTTAGGATTAGCTATGCTAACTGGATTATTTGCGGCAAGAAGACGTAAAGAAGAAAATGAAGATTAAAAAATCTCGTTATTAAGGACTAAAATTTAACTTAATAGGCTAAAAGGCATCCTCTAAATTTTGAGGATGTCTTTTATTAATGGCTTTAGTCAGTTGAGGAGGCAAAGCCTCCGAAACAAAAAACCACCCGCTATGCGGGTGCGAGATAAAAGTTAAACAATTGAAAAATCATCCTTTCTTGATAAGATAAGAGTAGTTCAAGCTCTAAAATAAAGAAAGGATGATTTTTATAATGGCAAATAAACATAATAGTTTATCGCATACAAAGTGGTTGTGTAAATTCCATATTGTATTTACACTTAAGTATAGAAGAAAAATAGAATTTAATCAATATAAACGAGATATAGTAAGTATAATAAAGAAATTATGCAAGTATAAAGGTGTAGAAATAATAGAGGGGCATATAATGTCAGACCATATATATTTGTTATTATCAATACCGCCAAAATACAGTATTTCAAGTTTCATGGGATATTTGAAAGGGAGAAGTTCACTGATGATATTTGATATGTGTTCAAACTTGAAATATAAGTATGGAAATAGAAAATTTTGGGCATAAGGATACTATATAACTACTGTAGGATTAAATGAAAGTACAATAAGAAAATATATCAGAGAACAAGAATCGCATGACATTGGAATTGACAAACTGATAACAAAAGAATATACAAATCCATTTGGAAATAAGAAAAAATAGATAAACCAGTTTAATGGAGAGTGGGCGTCAAAATACAATAGGGCTTGAACGAATGTGAAAGCCAGCGCCTTGAGGTGCGTGTTAGTAACAAAGGGTTATACCCGAAGAGAAAACCACCCCTTTTCAGGAGTGGTCATTATTTATAGTTTAGAAAAAATAAAATTATCTCTCTTGAAACAGAGTAGTATTAAAAGAAAATAAAAGTATTTTTATATGGAGTAGTTTTTAATCAGTCTTTCTTTTTTTATACCCTAAATTTTAAAAAGAAATAAAAAAAGTATAGATTAGAAACAATCCCAGTTAAATAATACATCTTCGAAGTCTAGACTCTCCAACTTTTCCTTATTAATAAAGAAGTTGGCAACACCAGAATCCCCCCACATAATCCCATTGCTGTTAGAGTCGTTATTCCAGTGGCTTTCTACTTGAAGTAAAGTAATACCGTAGGCATCTTTTTCTTCCGGATTACGAGGGTCCCACTGCGTAAATGTAGGATAAGCACCTATAGCATGGTCTACACCGTTAAAAGCTTTGAATAAAGCATCAAAAACATCACGTTCTAAGTCATTGTATAAATCTTCTATATTTTCATCTGGGAATAACTCGCATATTGTTTTTAATGCTATTTCTTCAAAAAGAAAATCAGTTGAAGTAATTGTGGATATACCTTTTTCGAATTTTAATTCAAAAGAGGTATTTTTTTTGTTGAATGGTGAATATTCCTCACCGTTCTCTTCATTTAATAGATTATATTTATTAAGAATATTTTCCGTTGATATACTATCTTCGATATTTTCAATATATTTCACGCAATAGTCTTTTTTATTACCTAAACCAAAATCATCATTTCGACTAATCCAAAATTGCAATAAACCGTCTTTTGAATATAGAGTATTTTCGGGTAAGTCGTTACAGTTTATTTGAGCAAGTAATGCCAGCTGATTGCCATTTGAATCTTTAGGGGTATCTGAATCTGTTGGGATATATGGGAGTCCCCCAAATTTACTGTCCGTTAAATTAAGGGAATCATTTTCTTCTATAATAATGTTGATACATTCACGACTATTATTTTTTTTTATTTCCTCTATAATTATTTTAATATCTTCAAGTGTAATCATAAAGAACCTCCGTTAATTGTGTTGTCTATTTTAAATTTATTAGTTTTGAGTAGTAATCTAAATATATATTTAGTGATATAGTGATTTAACTTTCATTTTGAATTGTATGTTTGTTAAGGATTTTTAGAAAATATAGATTGAAATTTCTGTTGGTAATTCAAATTCTATAGAGATACTAGCATAAAAATCTCACGCCTTAATTCTAGCATAATTAATTTGAATTAGCTAATAATACTTTTCTCAAATTCTGAAAAAGTTAGACGTAACTTAATAAATATATATAATTAGAGAAAATCTGAAAAAATATAAATAGGGATTTATATAGAATAACTAATAAGCACTCTTAAATATAGGATGAAATTTTCTACTAGGGAATACGCTAAATAAGATACTTAGAACCATTGATTTAAAAGTTATCTGAGATATTTAATCATACCCAATAAATATTTAAAGTTTTTTATCTAAGAAAATAGTAAAAAATAATAAATTCAATTAAAATAAATTATAGTAAATTGTATAATTGTTTTTATAAAAATTATATTTTTTGTAAGCGATAATCGGTTATTATCTACAAACTGCCATACACTTGTAAATAAGGGAATATGTTGGAAAAAATAAACATTAAAAATAAGTCTTTTTTATAGACAAACTATTTTTGATTTGGTAAAATTATTGATATAAAAAATATGTTTTATAAATAAGTTTTTAATAATTTATTTATGACTATTTAATAGCAAAATAAAACGATAAAAATTTAATTTTCTATGGAATATTAAAATTATCGTGAGTTTTGTATGTTTATAATTATTTATTTTAGGAGGTAATACATGATAGGAAAAAACAATCACTATTTAAGAGATACCAAAGATGGTACTAAGGTAGAGACATATTCTATCAAGAAGTTTAAAGTAGGTACAGCATCAGTGGTAATCGGTGCAAGTATCTTCTTTGGTGCTGGAGCAGTAGCGCAAGCTAGTGAAGAAGTATCAAACAATACAACAGCGGATAATACAACAAACGCAGGAGCAAAAGAAAATGTTCCGACAGCACCAGTAGCAACTGCACAACCTGTAGCTAAAGAAACTACTAAAGAAGACGTAGCATCAGCAGTAGCAGCAAAACTTGGTGGAGAAACTGCAAAAGAAGTTAAAGCTTTAGATAAATCTAAACTTGAAAAATACGTTGCAGAAATCGAAGCAAAATTTGCAGATGGAACATATGCTAACAAAACAGAAGAATCTGTTGCAGTATTAAAAGCTGATTTAGAAGCTGCAAAAGCTACATTAGCAAACGCAACGACTCAAGATGAAATTACAAAAGTTTACAGTAAATTAGTAACTACAGCTAACACTAAATTAAAAAACAAACCTGTAGAGAAAAAAGAAACTCCAGAAGTAGACACTACTAACGGACAACCAACTGTAGGTAAAAAAGCAGAAAACACAGAGAAAAAATCTGATTCTAACTCAATCGAAAACACAGGTTCAAACGATCCACGTAATGGGAAAGCATTAGATAAAAATAATGCGTTTAGAGCTGAGACAACTGCAACTCATGGTAACTTTAATTATTCTATGGAATATTCTAATGGAAAAGAAATTTACCTTTATAATGAAGAAGACGCAGATGTCAATATTACAGTTAGCTCAACAGCTGGAAATATTACTAAAGCAACAGTTAAAGCTGGAAGTGGTCAGTTCACACTAAAATCGAAAAGTGATCAAGCGATAGCTTATTCGAAATTTGGACGCGGATCTATGCCTCCAGAAGAAAAAGTTGAAATAGATGGTTATGGTTGGAGTTATCATCAAACACTAACTGAAACTCAAGGTCCAGTAACAATTAAAATAACTGGTAAACCAAATGATACTTTTAAAGAACTTAAATCTTACACAAAAACCGAAGATCAACGAGCAGTATTAGGAGCAAGATATTTACAACTTGAAGATTCTGCTGGTGGTAGATTGGCTGGAGGTAACTCTCCATCAGCTCCTGGTTATTTCAACTTAGTTGTTAAATCTCAAACATACAAATATGATATTCAACCAGTAGCAGAGGGAGATAAAGTTGCTGTTGCAGATATCAACAATTTAACTCCAACTGATATTAACAAAATCAAAGAGAAAATTAAGATTCAATACTCTGATAAAGCAACTAGAGAAGATGCTCGACTAGCTTCTAAACAAGGAGAAGTCTTAGCAGATAGATCTAAAGTAGTGAAAGAAGTTGCTGTTGCAAATGGAACGGTTACTGTTACGTATAATGACGATTCAGTAGATACTACTCCAGTTGCAAGCGTAGCACGTACTAACCCAGTACCAACAGTAGAGCTTCCGTACTCAAATGCAGATAAACGTCAAATCTACGTTTACACTGGTGAGAATACTGACTTAACATTCAAAGCTTCAGATGATGCTACTGTAAAAGACTTATACCTACGTGGACCAGGTGGTGTTGCAAATGATAACGCTGCAGCATACGGATTCACAACAGGTAAGATTGATAACGGCGCTGTTACAAACGGAGTAGGAACAATATCTGAAGATAAGAGAACAGCAACTATTAAGATGACAGGTGTTACAACTCTTAAAGCTCCAAACCAATGGACAAGTTTCATTGAAGCTAAAGATAATGATGATGCCAAATCAATGACAGGTGCAAACTACGATGCTTCAACTGACGATGCAGTACGTCAACAAAAACCAGGATACGTTCAATTCGTTGTTAAATCTCAAACAGATAAGTACGATATCAAAGCACCAACAGAAAAAGTTACAGTAGCAGATCCAGCTAACGTAACAGATGAAGAGTTCGATACAATCAAAGCAAAATTAAAACTTGAGCACAATAAGAATAATGACGATGCGAATATCTCAAAAGATGCTGATGTTACAGATCAAAATTCTAAAATTGCTTCAATAGAAAAAGATGCTAAAGGAAATCTTGTAGTAACATACACAGATGGATCTAAAGACACAAGACCATTATCAGACTTTGTAAACAAGGCACCAACAGTAGAGCTTCCATACTCAAATGCTGATAAACGTCAAATCTATGTTTACACAGGAGAAAACACAGATTTAACATTCACAGGTAAAGATGAAACAACAGTTAAAGATTTATACCTACGTGGACCAGGTGGTGTTGCAAATGATAACACTGCAGGATACGGATTCACAACAGGTAAGATTGATAACGGTGCTGTTACAAACGGAGAAGGAACAGTATCTGAAGATAAGAGAACAGCAACTATCAAGATGACAGGTGTTACAACTCTTAAAGCTCCAAACCAATGGACAAGTTTCATCGTTGCTAATGATAACGATAATGCAAAATCAATGCCATCAGATCAAACTTATGATGCTTCAACTGATGATGCAGTACGTCAACAAAAACCAGGATACGTTCAGTTCATCGTTAAAAATCAAACATCTAAATATGACATTGCAGCTCCAACAGAAAAAGTAGCTGTAACAGATCCAGCTAATGTGACGGATGCAGAGTTAGAAAAAATTAAAGAAAAATTAAAACTTGAGTACAATAAGAATAATGACGATGCAAACTTAGCAGATAAAAAAGGTAAGAATGTCGATGATAAAGATGCTAAAATTGCTTCAGTAACAAAAGATGCTGATGGAAATCTTGTAGTAACATATACAGATGGTTCAAAAGACACAAGACCATTATCAGAGTTTGTAACTTTAGACAAACAACCAGCTATCGATGCGGTTAATAAAGCAGCTGAGAAGCAAATTGATGCTATTAATAAAACTCCAAATGCTACTGATGAAGAAAAGCAAGCTGCAATTGACAAAGTAAATGCTGATAAGAAAAAAGCTCTTGATGAAATAGCGAAACCTGAAGTTACAACAAAAGATGCTCTTGATAAAGCTCAAAAAGCAGGAACTGATGCAATCGCAAAAGATAACCCAGTAGTAGCTAAGAAAGATGAAGCTAAACAAGCAATCGACGATGCGCTAACAGCTAAAAACCAAGCAATCGATGCTCGCACAGATTTAACTCCAGAAGAGAAAACTAAAGCTAAAGAAGCAGCAAAAGCGCAAGCAGACGTAGCTAAAGGTGCTGTTGATGCAGCAACAACAAATGCAGCAGTAGATGCAGCGAAAACAGAAGGAGCTAAAGCAGTTGAAAACGTAACTCCAGTCGCAAAAGAAGAAGCTAAGAAAGCAATTGCGAAAGCATTAGAAGATAAAAATGCTGAAATTGATAAACGTACAGACTTAACTGATGAAGAAAAAACAGCAGCTAAGAATGAAGCGAAAGATAAAGCTGATGCACAATTAGCGAAAATCAATGAGCAACCTGATGCAGCAGCTACACCAACAGCAGCTAAAACAGCTCAAGATGCAGTAGATGCAGCTAAGAAAACAGGTGTAGATGAAGTTACTGCAGTGAATCCAGAAGCAGTTAAGAAACCAGCAGCTAAGAAAGCCATTGACGATGCACTTAAAGCTAAAGAAGCAGCAATTGACGCACGTCCAGATTTAACTGATGAAGAGAAGAAAGCCGCTAAAGATGCAGCTAAAGCAGCCGCTGATAAAGCTAAAGAAGCAATTGATGCAGCACCAAGCAATGCAGCAGTAGACGCAGCTAAGAAAACAGGTGTAGATGAAGTTGCAGCTGTAAATCCAGAAGCAGTTAAGAAACCAGCAGCTAAGAAAGCCATTGACGATGCACTTAAAGCTAAAGAGGCAGCAATTGACGCACGTCCAGATTTAACTGATGAAGAGAAGAAAGCCGCTAAAGATGCAGCTAAAGCAGCCGCTGATAAAGCTAAAGCAGCAGTCGATGCAGCAACAACAGATGCAGCAGTAGACGCAGCTAAAGGAACTGGTACAGGTGACATTGCGAAAGTTAACCCAGTAGCGAAAGAAGCCGCTAAGAAGGCAGTAGCAGATGAATTAGCTAAGAAAGAAGAAGCAATCGATGCACGTCCTGACTTAACTGACGAAGAAAAAGCAGCAGCTAAGAAAGAAGCTCAAGATAAAGCAAAAGAAGCAAAAGAAGCAATCGATGCTCAACCAGCTAATGCAGAAACACCGGAAAAAGCAGCAGAAGCTCAAAAAGCAGTAGATGGTGCAAAAGATAAAGGTGTAGCAGATGTTAAAGCTGTAAATCCAGTAGCGGCTAAGAAACCAGAAGCTAAGAAAGCGGTTGATGACGCTCTTAAAGCTAAAGTAGATGCAATTAACGCACGTGAAGACTTAACTCCAGCAGAAAAAGATGAAGCTAAGAAAGCAGCAGAGAAAGCAGCAGATGACGCTAAGAAAGCAATCGATGCAGCAACAACAGATGCAGCAGTAGATGAAGCGAAAAATGCTGGTACTGGAGAAGTTGCGAAAGTAAATCCAGTAGCGAAAGAAGCCGCTAAGAAGGCAGTAGCAGATGAATTAGCTAAGAAAGAAGAAGCAATCGATGCACGTCCTGACTTAACTGACGAAGAAAAAGCAGCAGCTAAGAAAGAAGCTCAAGATAAAGCAAAAGAAGCAAAAGAAGCAATCGATGCTCAACCAGCTAATGCAGAAACACCAGAAAAAGCAGCAGAAGCTCAAAAAGCAGTAGATGGTGCAAAAGATAAAGGTGTAGCAGATGTTAAAGCTGTAAACCCAGAAGCAGTAACTAAACCAGCAGCTAAGAAAGCAATTGATGATAAATTAGCTAAGCAATTAGAAGATATTGCTAACACTCCAGATGCTACTGATGAAGAGAAGAAAGTTGCAGCAGATGCAGCGAAAGATTTAGCAGATCAAGCTAAGAAAGAAATTGATAATGCTAAAAAAGATGCAGATGTTAAAGGACTTCAAGACGGAGCTGAGAAAGAAATCGAGAAATCTGTACCAGTTGTAGAAGATAAGCCAAATGCTCGTAAGGCTATTGAAGACGAAGCAAAAGCTAAAAAAGAAGCACTTGATGCACGTACAGACTTATCTCCTAAAGCTAAAGAAGTATTAAAAGCTAAAGTAGATAAAGTTGCGGAAAAAGCTAAAGAAGCAATTGATGCAGTAAGTAGTGTAGACGATGTTAATACAATAGAAGAAGCTGATAAGGCGGCTATTAAAGCAATTGGAGAAGTAAACAGACCAATTGATAAAGTATTAGTAAAAGATCCAAGTGCATTAACAGATGAAGAAAAAGCTAAAATTTTAGAAGAGGTTAAGAAAGTTAATCCAACAGCTAAAGAGGTTAAATATGATGAAAATGGAAACATCGAAGTAACAACAGAAGCTGGCGATAAAGGAATTATCGATCCAACAAAATTAGTGAAAACAGAAGATCAATTAGATAATGGTAAAGGTGGAAACGATATTAACAAACCACTTGATAAAGTTATCGTAAAAGATCCATCTAAGTTAACAGATGAAGAAAAAGCTAAGATTGTTGCTAAAGTTGAAGAGGTAAATCCAGATGCTATCGTAACAATCGATGAAGATGGAACTGTTTCTGTTTCTACTCCAGATGGTAAAACTGCAGCAATTCCAGCATCAGAATTAGTGAGAACTAAAGAAGATACTGCTAAACCAGATGCAGGAAATAGTAAAATCGTTAAACCAGCAGACAAAATAGTTGGTGAAGCAAATGATCCAGATGATCAAGCTAAAGCAGAAGAAAAATTAAGAGAATTAAACCCAGAAACTAAATCTGTTAAATTTGATGAAGATGGTAATGCGACAGTTACACTGAAAGATGGAACTACTGCGACAATCCCATCAGAAGATTTATTCAAATCAGAAGTAGATGCAACTAAACCAAATGCAGGAAATGATGTAAATAAACCAGCAGATAAAGCTGTAGTAAAAGATCCAGCTAACTTAACTCCAGAAGAGAAGAAAGCGATCGAAGACAAAGTTAAAGCTGTAAATCCAGATGCAACTGTAGTAGTAGACGATAAAGGAAACGCAACAGTAACAACACCAGAAGGAAAAACAGCAGTAATTCCAGCAGCAGACTTAACTAAATCACCAGAAGAAGCAGCTAAGCCAAATGCAGGAAATGACATTGTTAAACCAGCGGCTAAGACTGTAGTAGCAAATCCAGATGCTCTAACTCCAGAAGAGAAGAAAGCAATCGAAGACAAAGTTAAAGCTGTAAACCCAGGTGCAACAGTAGCAGTGGACGATAAAGGAAACGCAACAGTAACAACACCAGAAGGAAAAACAGCAGTAATTCCAGCGGCAGACTTAACTAAATCACCAGAAGAAGCAGCTAAGCCAGAAGCAGGAAACAACGTAAATACACCAGCAGATAAAGCTGTAGTAAAAGATCCAGCTAACTTAACTCCAGAAGAGAAGAAAGCGATCGAAGACAAAGTTAAAGCTGTAAACCCAGATGCAACTGTAGTAGTAGACGATAAAGGAAATGCA